>NZ_LZJG01000483.1:0-29137 GCF_001667785.1 Mycobacterium sp. E3247
GGTACGCGGCAAACTGCTCGCATTCGGCCTCGAGCAGCGTGAGAGCCGCCGCCATCTGCTCGCCGTAGCACTGTTGGGTCCACACGCTCACCACCGCTGCGACCGGCGGATCCAGCGTCGTCAGCGTCATCAGCGAATGGCGCACCGCGTCGTCGCGGACGTTGACCGACAGCCCCGGCAGACCCAGCGCCAACAGGGCGTCGGCGACGGGGCCCCGCTGGCGGGCGCACCACTGTTCGTCCGAATCGGAACGCATGAGCACGGCGATGACCTTTTCCATAGGCAGAACCTACCCGCCGGCTGGACGGCCTGGGCCGGGCTATTTGACCAGCCGCACCTGGTGTTCGCCGCTGATCAGGGTGCCGATGGTCTGCGCCAGCTGCCGGTAGGACTCGTCGCGGCCGCTGGACGAGCGGTACACCAGGCCGATGCGCCGTCCGGGTCGCGGCGCGGCGAACTGCGCCAGGCCGAGGCGGCTGCGCGTCGCCTCGACCGGTACCGCGCTCTGCGGAATGAGCGTGACCCCCAGCCCGCCGGTCACGCATTGGACGGCGGTGGCCAACGAGGCCGCGCGGGTGTTGGCCAGCTCCGCTCGAACGCCTGCCTTGTGGCACACCTCCAGGGCCTGATCGCGCAGGCAGTGCCCCTCTTCCAGCAGCAGCAAGGGCAGGTCGGCCAATGCCGTGGTCGGCACCCGCCGTTTTCCCGACAGCGGGTGTCCGGGCGGCAGCGCGAGGACGAAGTCCTCGTCGTAGATCGGGATCGCGGTGACGCCGCCGGCGTCGGCGGGCAGCGCGATCAGCGCCGCGTCCAGCGCCCCTTCCCGCAGCACCGTCAACAGTCGTTCGGTCTGGTCTTCCGTCACCCGCAATGTCATCCCGGGAAATTGCTCGGCGAGGCCGGCCAGCACGGTCGGCAGGACGTAGGGCGCCACCGTCGGGATCAGCCCGAGCCGCATGCCGGCCTGCAGTGGGTAGGACGAGCCGGCGGCGGCGGCGGAGAACGCATCCACCGCCTCGATCACGGCCTGGGCCCGCGGCAGCAGCTCCGCACCCTCGGCCGTCAAGAGGACACGCCGGGTCGAGCGTTCGATGAGCCGGGTGCCGAGCCCGGCCTCCAGCGCCGCCAGCGCCTGCGACAACGTGGACTGGCTGACGCCGAGAGTGGTTGCGGCGCCGCTGAACTGACGCTTTTCGGCGATGGCGACGAACGCGCGGAGCCCGGCGATCGTGGGCTGATAAGTCTTGTCGGGCATACCGATAAGTATAGTGGGACATATCACCTTTACTTCAGCCAGGGCGAACGGCACTATAGGCAATGACCGCTAATCTTGAGTAAATCCAATAAGGAGCGACATGCCTCTGCTGACCATCGGTGACCAGTTCCCCGCCTACGAGCTCACCGCGCTGATCGCGGGCGACCTGTCCAAGGTCGACGCCCAACAGCCCGAGGACTACTTCACCACCGTGACCAACGAGGACTACGAGGGCAAGTGGCGCGTTGTCTTCTTCTGGCCCAAGGACTTCACCTTCGTGTGCCCGACCGAGATTGCCGCGTTCGGCAAGCTCAACGACGAGTTCGCCGACCGCGACGCGCAGGTCCTGGGCGTGTCGATCGACAGCGAATTCGTGCACTTCAACTGGCGCGCCCAGCACGAGGACCTGAAGAAGTTGCCGTTCCCCATGCTCTCGGACATCAAGCGTGAGCTGAGCCTGGCCACCGGCGTCCTCAACGCCGACGGCGTGGCCGACCGCGCGACCTTCATCGTGGACCCCAACAACGAGATCCAATTCGTCTCGGTCACCGCCGGTTCCGTGGGACGCAACGTGGAGGAAGTGCTGCGGGTCCTGGACGCGCTGCAGTCCGACGAGCTGTGCGCCTGCAACTGGCGCAAGGGCGACCCGACGCTGAACGCCACCGAGCTGCTCAAGGCCTCGGCCTAGTCACCTAAGGTCTGATGAGGAGGCGAGATGAGCGTAGAGAATCTCAAAGAGGCACTGCCTGAGTACGCCAAGGACCTCAAGCTCAACCTGGGCTCGATCACGCGCACGACCGAGCTCAACGAGGAACAGTTGTGGGGCACCCTGCTGGCTACCGCCGCGGCGACGCGAAACACCCAGGTGATCAGCGAGATCGGTGCCGAGGCGGCCGACATCCTGTCCGCCGAGGCATACACCGCGGCGCTGGGGGCCGCATCGATCATGGCCATGAACAACGTGTTCTACCGTGGCCGGGGCTTCCTCGACGGCAAGTACGACGACCTGCGCGCGGGATTGAGGATGAACATCATCGCCAATCCCGGCGTGGCGAAGGCGAACTTCGAGCTGTGGTGTTTCGCGGTCTCGGCGATCAACGGATGCCCGGACTGCGTGGCCTCCCACGAGCACACGCTGCGCGAGGCGGGCGTGAGCCGGGAGACCATCCACGAGGCGCTGAAGGCCGCCGCGATCGTCTCCGGTGTGGCGCAAGCGCTCGCCGCCTCCCAGACGCCGGCCACCGTCGGCTGACGCAGTGACGGCACCAGCCTGGGTAGAGCACGCGATCTGGTGGCAGGTCTACCCACTGGGGTTCGTCGGCGCCTTTCCCGCGTCGTCGGAGCCGCCGCAGCCGGACCAACACCGGCTGCGGCGGCTCGTCGACTGGTTCGACCACGCCATCGCGCTGGGCGCCTCGGGCGTCGCGCTGGGACCGATCTTCGCCTCGCGCACACACGGTTACGACACCACCGACCATTACCGCATCGATCCCCGGCTCGGTGACGACGACGATTTCGACCATCTCGTCACCGAGGCCCGCCGCCGCGGCCTGCGCATCCTGCTCGACGGCGTGTTCAATCACGTCGGTCTGGATTTCCCCCGCTACCGCGAGGCGCCGACCGACGAGGCGGCCGCGCGCTGGTTTCGCGGGCGCCCCGGCCACTTTCACACGTTCGAGGGCCACGCGGAGCTGATCACGCTCAATCACGACAATCCCGACGTGGTCGACTACACCGTCGAGGTGATGACGCACTGGCTGCGGCGGGGCGCCGACGGGTGGCGCCTCGACGCCGCTTACACTGTGCCAGAAAGGTTTTGGGCGTCCACGCTGCCGCGGGTGCGCGAGCGGTTCCCGGACTCCTGGTTCGTCGGCGAGCTCATCCACGGTGACTACGCCGCGGTGGTGCGGGCGGCCACGTTCGACTCGGCCACCCAGTACGAGTTGTGGAAGGCGATCTGGAGCAGCCTCAACGACGGCAACTTCTTCGAGCTGGACTGGGCGTTGCAGCGACACGGCGAGTTCCTGGCCGGTTTCGCCCCGCTCACCTTCATCGGCAACCACGACGTCACCCGCATCGCGAGCCGGCTGGATCGCCCCGAGCACGTGGCGCACGCGCTGGTGATCCTGCTGACCGTCGGCGGCGTGCCCAGCATTTACGCCGGCGACGAGCTGGGATTCCGCGGCGTGAAAGAGGAACGTTACGGCGGCGACGACGCGGTTCGGCCCGAGTTCTCCTCTCCCCCACTGAAATTGGATGCCTTCGGGGCGCAGGTGTGGGCGTTGCACCAGTTCCTCGTGGGGCTGCGTCGCAGGCACCCGTGGTTGCACCGGGCGACGACCAGCCCGGTGCGGTTGCAAAACCGGCACTACGTGTACGAGACCCGCAGCGGGGACGACGCGCTGCTGGTCGCGCTGAACATCGACGACGAGCCGCTGAGCCTGGCGCTGCCGGAGGTGGGCACGGCCCAACGGAAGGTCATCGGGGGATCGGCGGCGCCGCCCCAAGAGGTGGTGGACACGCTGGTCGTGGAACCGCACGGCTGGCGGATTCTAGGCCCCGCCTAGGCGCGCCAGGGTCAGCTGATCCTGCCGGCCGTCGTAGTACTTGTCCAGAACCGCAAGGAAATCCTCGTTATCGTCGGTCGCGCGCGCAAAGAGCGTCATCGACGAGCGCAGCTTGAGGTCGTCGGGCGAGCCGAAGATGTCCCTCACCGATTTGCCGTGGACCTCGTTGACCAGTCGGGCGCACTCGTGCAAGCGCGGCCCGAGCACCTCGTGCCGCAGGTATGCGCGGGCCTCGTCGAGCGACGAGATGCCGTAGTGCACCGCCGTTGGGCTGCCGCCCAGGCCGCGTAACTGCGGGAAGACGAACCACATCCAGTGACTGCGCTTGCGCCCGGCGCGCAGCTCTTCGACCACGTTGCGGTACACCGGGCCCTGCGCCTCGACGAAGCGCTCGAGGCCGAACGGGTCGCTGTCCGCTTGCATGTGACTACGGTTGCACACTGTGGAATCCAACGGACGGAAGGCCGCCAAACGGCGAGTGCCCAAGGTGCGCGATCTCGCGCCGCTGATCAAGTTCAAGCGGCCGCAGTTCGACGCGACCAAGCGCCGCCTCGACACCGCGTACACCATCGATGATTTGCGGCGCATCGCCCAACGGCGCACGCCCAGGGCGGCGTTCGACTACACCGACGGCGCGGCCGAGGACGAGCTGTCCATCGAACGCGCCCGACAAGCGTTCCGCGACATCGAGTTTCACCCGACCATCCTGCGCGACGTCACCAACGTCACCGCCGGCTGGAACGTGCTGGGTCAACCGGTGGTCCTGCCGTTCGGCATCGCGCCCACCGGCTTCACCCGGTTGATGCACACCGAGGGCGAGATCGCGGGCGCGGCGGCGGCGGCCAAGGCCGGTATCCCCTTCTCGCTGTCCACGCTCGGCACCTGCTCGATCGAGGACCTGGTGACCGCTGTGCCGCAGGGCCGGAAGTGGTTTCAGCTGTACATGTGGCGCGACCGCGAGCGGTCGATGGCGCTGGTGCGGCGGGCGGCCGACGCGGGTTTCGACACCCTGCTGGCCACCGTCGACGTCCCGGTCTCCGGCGCCCGGCTGCGCGACAACCGCAACGGCATGACGATCCCGCCGACGCTGACCCTGCGCACCGTGCTCGATGCGGTCCCGCATCCGAAATGGTGGTTCGACCTGTTGACCACCGAGCCGCTGGCATTCGCGTCGCTGGACCGCTGGCCGGGGACGGTCGCCGAGTACCTGAGCACCATGTTCGACCCGAGCCTCACCTTCGACGACCTGGAGTGGATCAAGGCCCAGTGGCCGGGCAAGTTGGTTGTCAAGGGCATCCAGACGCTCGACGACGCCCGCGCCGTCGTCGACCGCGGGGTCGACGGCATCGTGTTGTCGAATCACGGCGGGCGCCAGCTGGATCGGGCCCCGGTGCCCTTTCACCTGTTGCCGTCGGTCGCCCGGGAGGTCGGCGAGCACACCGAGATCCTGCTGGACACCGGCATCATGTCGGGCGCCGACATCGTGGCGGCCATCGCGCTGGGCGCGCGCTGCACGCTTGTCGGCCGGGCCTACCTGTACGGCCTGATGGCCGGCGGCGAGGCCGGCGTCACCCGCGCGATCGACATCCTGGCCGAAGGCGTGATCCGGACCATGCGGCTGCTGGGCGTCACCTGTCTCGAAGAGCTGTCGCCCAAACACGTGACGCAACTGCGGCGGCTGGGGCCGATTTCGCCAACGTGACGCTGGCCGCACACTCGGCACCGGATGTGAGCCCGGCCGCACACTCGTGACGGCCCGACCTCGCGGGAACAAACCGGACCCGGGCCGGGTTGAGCGCATCAGACTCAGTTTTGGAGGATTGATGGCTGAAGCCAAATCAATGCCGGTGCTGTTCGTCACCGACACCATCGTGTTGCCCGGCATGGTCGTGCCGATCGCGCTCGACGAGGCCGCGCGGGCGGCGATCGACGCCGCCCAGGCGAGCGAATCCGGGCAGCTGCTGATCGCGCCCCGGCTGGACGACCGCTACCCGTCGCACGGCGTGATCGCCAAGATCTTGCAGGTGGGACGCATCGCGGGCGGCGGCACCGCGGCCGTCGTGCGCGGTGAGCGCAGGGCGCAGATCGGGACCGGCGCGTCCGGGCCCGGAGCTGCGCTGTGGGTCGAGGTGACCGAGGTCCCCGAGGTCGAGACGACGGACGAAATCAAGGCGCTGACCGCCGAGTACAAGAAGCTGCTGCTGGCCATGCTGCAACGGCGCGAGGCCTGGGAGATCGTCGACTACGTCAACAGGCTGACCGACCCCTCGGCGCTGGCGGACACCTCCGGCTACGCGTCCTACCTGTCCAGCGAGCAGAAGCGGCAACTGGTCGAGACCGAGGATGTCGCCGAGCGGCTGCGCGTCCTGATCGACTGGACCAGCGACCACCTGGCCGAGGTCGAGGTCAACGACAAGATCGCCGAGGACGTCCGCGAGGGCATGGAGAAGACCCAGAAGGAGTTCCTGCTGCGCCAGCAGCTGGCCGCCATCCGCAAGGAGCTCGGCGAGGGCGAACCCGACGGATCCGACGATTACCGCGCCCGCGTCGAGGCCGCCGACCTGCCCGAGAAGGTGCGCGAGGCCGCACTGCGCGAGGTCGGCAAGCTAGAACGCTCCAGCGACCAGAGCCCGGAGAGCGGCTGGATCCGCACCTGGCTGGACACCGTGCTGGACCTGCCCTGGAACGTGCGGACCGAGGACTCGACGGACCTGAAGGCGGCGCGCGGCGTCCTGGACGCCGACCACCACGGGCTGGACGACGTGAAGGACCGCATCGTCGAATACCTGGCCGTGCGGGCGCGCCGCGCCCAACGCGGCCTGCAGGTCGTCGGCGGCCGCGGCTCCGGCGCGGTGATGGTGCTGGCCGGTCCCCCCGGTGTCGGCAAGACGTCGCTGGGCGAGAGCGTCGCCCGGGCCCTGGGCCGCAAGTTCGTGCGCGTCGCCCTGGGCGGTGTGCGCGACGAGGCCGAGATCCGCGGCCACCGGCGCACCTATGTGGGCGCGCTGCCGGGCCGGATCGTGCGGGCCATCGGTGAGGCGGGCTCGATGAACCCCGTTGTGCTGCTGGACGAGATCGACAAGGTCGGCTCCGACTATCGGGGCGACCCGAGTGCGGCGCTGCTGGAGGTGCTCGACCCGGCGCAGAACCACACGTTCCGCGACCACTACCTGGACCTGGACCTGGACCTGTCCGACGTCGTGTTCCTGGCCACCGCCAACGTGATCGAGAACATCCCGTCGGCCCTGCTGGACCGCATGGAACTGGTGCAGATCGACGGTTACACCGAGGATGACAAGGTGGCGATCGCCCGCGACTACCTGCTGCCCCGGCAGCGGGAACGCGCGGCGCTCACCGACGACGAAGTCACGCTGACGGACGCGGCGCTGCGCAAGATCGCCGCGGACTACACGCGGGAACCCGGGGTCCGGCAGTTCGAGCGGCTACTGGCCAAGGCGCTGCGCAAGGTGACCACCAAGCTGGCGGAAACCCCCGAGCCGATCACCATCGACGAGCCTGATCTGGTCGACTACCTCGGCCGCCCCCGCTTCACGCCGGAATCGGCCGAGCGCACGGCGGTGCCGGGCGTGGCCACCGGTTTGGCCGTCACCGGCCTGGGCGGTGATGTGCTCTACATCGAGGCCGGGGCCACGGACGGTGAGCCTGGGCTACAGCTGACCGGTCAGCTGGGTGACGTGATGAAGGAGTCGGCGCAGATCGCGCTGTCCTATGTGCGCTCCCACGCCGCCGAGTTGGGTGTCGACCCCAAGGCCCTCGACCGGCGCATCCACGTGCACGTGCCCGCGGGCGCGGTGCCCAAGGACGGCCCGTCGGCCGGGGTCACCATGGTGACCGCCCTGGTGTCGATGGCGACCGGACGTCAGGTGCGCTCGGACGTCGGCATGACCGGCGAGGTCACGCTGAACGGGCGGGTGCTGCCGATCGGCGGCGTGAAGCAGAAGCTGCTGGCGGCGCAACGGGCCGGCCTCTCAACGGTGTTCATCCCGGCGCGCAACGAGCCCGACCTGGATGACGTGCCCGCCGAGGTGCTCGACGCGCTGGACGTGCGGCCGATGACCGACGTCGCCGACATCGTCGCGCAGGCGCTGGAACCCGTGACGCAGGCTGCCACAGTCGCTGCGTGATCTGAGCCTGGCCGGGATGCGCGGCAGACTCGCTCGCATCCCGGCGGAGCGTGTCCGGCGTGCCGCGCGAGCGGGTGTTACGCGCCCTCGGGGTTCCTACGCCCCGCCCGGCTGAGCCCCCGGGTCCGCGATTCGTTGGACGACGGGACCGACCTGCGTGGACGCAGCAAATAGGGCGCAGAGGTTTTCCGCATCGAGTCGCCGGGTATTGGGTGGTTGGAGGTTCGACTGCCCGCAAGGGCGATGGGGTGAGCGAATCACCAAGTCAATGGTTCAGCTGCGAAGGCAGCCAAACTGCTCGACAAGGGGATTCATCATGAAGTTGAACAGAATCGCAGCCGGCGCGGTCATGGCCGGCACCATCACGTCCGCGGCCTTCGGAATCGGCGCCGGGATGGCGCAGGCCGATCCGATTGGGCCGAACATTCCGGGACCGAACGTGCCCGGCCCGAACGTGCCGGGCGGCGACCGGGACGTGCCGGGCCCCGGCCAATATGTGCCGGGACAACCGATCTGCAACCCGGGTGCGCCGGGCGTCAACTGCAACGCGCCGGGCAGCCCGCTTCCTCCGGGACACGACGGGTTCCCGCCGCCGGGGCACTACAACGACCCGGTCCGCTACGGGCTCCCGGCCACCTGGGTTCCGCCAGTGGGTGACCCCGACGGGACCCAGCTTCCCGTCGTCTTCAACCCGCAGCTGGGTCAGTGGGGCGTCAACACGTCCACTGGTTTCCAGGTGTTCACGCCCGCGGGCGGGGCGTCTGGTTCAGGCCAGGTCAACGGCGGGATCAACCCCGGGACCTAAGACGGCATAACGAGGCGGCCGCCCCCGCAAGGGGCGGCCGTTCTCGTTGCACGGTGACAGCGGCGGCGAGTTCGGCGTTGAATGGACCGGTGAGTCTCAAACGGCAAGTTGTCCACCGCGTGCAACGTCTGCTCGTCAACCCGGTGGGCCGGCAGATGCCGGGGATCATCCTGGAAACCACCGGCCGCAAGAGCGGCAAGCCGCGGCGGACCGCCGTGGGCGGGCGCCTGGTCGGCAACGAATTCTGGATGGTTTCCGAACACGGCGAACACTCCGACTATGTCCACGACATCAAGGCCGATCCCGCGGTGCGGGTGCGTATCGGCGGTCGATGGCGCAACGGCACCGCGCATCTGCTGCCGGACGACGACGACCCCCTGCAGCGGCTCGGCAACCTGCCGCGCCTCAACAGCGCGGTGGTGCGCCTGATGGGCAGCGACCTGCTGACCATCAGGGTGGACTTGGACTGACGCCCGGCATGGCCTACGACGAGAAGCTGGCCGACGAAATCCGCGAGATCGTGGCCTCCGAGTGCGGCGTGGACGAGAAACGCATGTTCGGTGGGCTCGCCTTTCTGGTCAACGGCAACATGTCCGTGGCCGTCAGCCGCCAGGGCGGCCTGCTGGTCCGGGTGCCGGCGGAGGACCTCGACAAGGTACTGCGGCGCGACCACGTCGGCCCGATGGTGATGGGGGGCCGTGATGTTCGCGGCTGGGTCCGGGTGGACGCCGCCGGACTGCGCACCAGGCGTCAGCTCCAGGCCTGGGTAACCCGCGGCGTCGGATACGCGCGCGGCCTGCCCCCCAAGTGAGCCGGCAAGGTTGGCCGGTACCCGCCGCGGGTACGTGATCGGGTATGCCCGCAAGCGCGCAGCTGGTGCGACGGCTGCTTGACGTTGCAGGGACCACCTATGCCGCCGAGGCGCGAATCAAGCTCGCCGACAAGCCGATGCCACTGTTTCAGCTGCTGGTCGTCTGCATGCTGGCCAGCAAGCCGATCGATGCCGCCATCGCCATGAGCGCCGGGCGCGAACTGTTCAAGGCGGACTTGCGCACACCGAAGGCGGTGCTCGCCGCCGATCGGCAGACCATGATCGACGCCTTCGGCCGCGCCCATTACGTGCGCTACGACGAAAGCTCGGCCACCCGGCTCACCGAGATGGCCGAACGCGTGCGCGACGAGTATTCCGGCGACTTGCGGGGACTCGCCGACCGCAGTCAGCGCGACATCGCCGCCGCGAAACGTTTGCTGAAGCAATTCAAGGGAATTGGCGATACCGGCGCGGACATCTACCTGCGCGAGGTGCAGGATGTGTGGACCTGGGTGCGGCCCTACTTCGACGACCGCGCCACCAAGGCGGCCGGACAACTGGGTCTGCCCACGCAGCCGGCAAAGCTGGGAGCGCTTGCGCCGCAGGCCAACGCGCGGCTGGCCGCCGCGCTCATCAGGATGTCGCTGGACGACGACGTACGCAGGCAGGTGAGCGGTTGACCGTGCGGATCGGCACCTCCGGGTGGTCCTACAACCATTGGGCGGACGTGCTGTACGCGCCGGGCCTGCCCGCGGCGCGCCGGCTGGCCCGCTACGTCGAGGTGTTCGACACCGTCGAGCTGAACGCGAGTTTCTACCGTTGGCCGAAAGATTCGAGCTTCGCCGGATGGCGCGAACAGCTGCCGGACGGCTTCAGGATGTCGGTCAAGGCGCACCGAGGGCTGACCCACTACCGCCGCCTGGCGTCCGCCGGGCCGTGGATCGAGCGCTTCGAGCGCTGCTGGGAACTGCTGGGTGACCGCAGCGGGGTGCTGCTCCTTCAGCTGCACCCCGAGCAGCAGCGCGACGACGCGCGCCTGGACGCCTTCCTGGACAGCATGCCGGCCTCGATCCGGGTGGCGGTCGAGCTGCGCCATCCGTCCTGGAACGACGCGGGGGTCTACGACCTGCTGGAACGCCGGCGCGCCGCCTACGTGGTGATGAGTGGCGCCGGGCTCGCCTGCGTCCCGCGGGCTACCACCGATCTGGTGTACGTCCGCATGCACGGCCCCGACCAGGACGCCATCTATGCCGGCAGTTACACCGACGACGAGTTGCGGTGCTGGGCCGACCGGATCGCCGCGTGGCGGGACGCCGGCAAGGACGTGTGGATGTATTTCAACAACGACCTGGGCGGACACGCGGTGCGCAATGCGCTGACGTTGCAACAACTTTTGCGGTGAGCCGCCCGAGTAGGCTGGGGATGTCGACGGCGGAACGGAGTGACGATCATGGCCGGCTCTAGCGGAATCGTCATCATCGGCGGCGGGCTCGCAGGAGCGAAAGCCGCAGAAGCATTGCACGACAACGGGTTCGACGGACCGGTCACCTTGTTCGCCGAAGAAGGACATCTGCCCTACGAGCGACCTCCGCTTTCCAAGGAGTACCTGGCCGGAAAGAAGACGCTGGCCGAGTTCACCGTGCAGAACGACGACTGGTACCGCGATCACGACGTCGACCTCAGACTCGGTGCGCGGGTGTCGGCCATGGACCCCGCCGACCACGCGGTCACCCTCCCCGACGGCACCACCGCGCGGTACGACAAACTGCTGCTGGCCACGGGATCGGCGTCCCGGCGCCCACCGATACCCGGGGCCGACTCCGCCGCCGTCCACTATCTGCGCACCTATGACGATGCCGTCGCCCTGGATTCGGTTCTCACCGACGGGTCCTCGCTAGCGGTGGTGGGAGCCGGGTGGATCGGCCTGGAGGTGGCCGCCGCCGCCCGCCAGCGGGGCGTCGACGTGACCGTCGTCGAGACGGCCAAACAGCCGCTGGCGGCCGCGGTCGGCGAAACGGTGGGCGAAGTGTTTGCCGGACTGCACCGCGATCACGGGGTGGACCTGCGGCTCGAGGCGCAGGTGCAGGAGATCACCACGGCCGGCGGCAAGGCGACCGGGCTGAGAATGCGTGACGGGTCGACGGTGGCTGCCGATGCGGTGCTGGTGGCCGTCGGCGCCAAACCGAACGTCGAACTCGCCGAACGGGCCGGGCTGGCGATGGGCCCAGGCCCTCAGGGCGGCGTGCTGGTCGACGCGTCCCTGCGCACCAGCGATCCGGACATCTATGCGGTCGGCGACATCGCCGCCGCGGAACACCCCCTGTTCGGCGGCCGGATCCGCACCGAGCACTGGGCCAATGCGCTCAAGCAGCCCGCGGTGGCGGTGGCCGGGATGCTGGGCGCACCCGGTGAATACGCCGAGCTGCCCTATTTCTTCACCGACCAGTACGACCTCGGGATGGAATATGTCGGGCACACGGCCGGCGTCGAACGCGTGGTCTTCCGGGGCGACGTGACCGGGCGTGAATTCGTCGCGTTCTGGCTCGACGACCACGACCGGGTGTCGGCCGGGATGAACGTCAACATCTGGGACGTGCTCGACGACGTCAAAGCGCTGATCAGATCCAGGACCTCCGTCGACCCCGAAAAGCTGGCCGATCCCGAGTGCCCGCTGGCCGAGCTATTGGGCTGAGCCTTCGACGGGAGTCCACGCCCCGTCGATGACCTCCGGCGGGCGCTGCGCCTGCAGCCGTTCCCGTTCGGCGCGGCGGCGTTTGATCCGCAGCCTGGCGTCGCCCGGCATGATGATCAGCTCGTCACACGTCAGGTAATACACGTCCTCGACGGCATCGATCAGGTCCGCCGCGACTCGACGAGAGCCTAACTCGCGCAGCGTCATTCGCAGTTGATGGGTGAATCGCAGGGTCGTGTCGTGGGCGAGCTCGCGGGAGTCGCGAGCGCTGGCGGCCAGGCGCTGGGCCAGCGTCGGCGACGGCGGCTCCGTCGACGCGGCGGCGGCCACGGCGACCTCCCCGGCCGCTCTGAGCAGCATCGCCGGGTCGTCGGCATAGGTCTGACTGGCCAACTCGGCCTCCCCCGGCCCGCGGTGGCCGATGCGGGCGACGGCGGCGTCCACGGCGGCGGCGGTGGTGGGCGACAACGCGCGGATGCTCGCGAGATTGCCTTCCCGGGCCAGCGCACACAACGGCGGGTCGGCCCGCAGGACCGCTGCCAGCTGGGCGGTCTCCGTCTCGACCAGGGTGCTGTCCATGATCATGTCCACGCCGGGCACGCCGGGAGCCGCCTTGCTGCGCTCCAGCGCCGCCGCGGTGACGCCGGTGTCGATCAACCACAACGCGGTCAGGATCCAGCCTTGGTGAATGCGGTCCCGCAGCAAGGGAACCCGAACCTCGAGCCCGGGATCGGGCAGCGCCGCCAGCTGTGCGGCGTCGAGCTGTTCGGTTTCGGCGGCCGCGCCGTACGCCCGGGTGTCGGCCTTGAGGTGGCGCAACAGGACCAGCGATCGTCCCGCCACGACGGCTTTGGCGACCGAGCCGAGGGCGCCGCCCGCCAGCGCGGGCTCACCGAACGGGAGCGGGTCTCCGACATGCGGCCGCCCGACCAGGGCGTTGCGAGCGACGGCGTCCTGGTCCCAGCCGGGGAGTTGCCCCGCGGCGACCATGTTGACCGACACCCCGACGTAGGGCCGATGACCGAAGACGGCGATGGCCCGGTTGCCCCACTCCTCGCCCACCACGCCGCCGAGCGCCAACACGTGACCGAGCACCCGATTCGCCGTGCGCAGCCCACTCAGCTGGACATCCAGCGTGATCGGGGTGAGCGGCCCGGGCAGCGCCCGGGCGAGGTTGCCCGCACTGAAGATCGGGAAGCGGGGGTCGATCCGGTCGTCGAATTCACCTTCGACGCCGTCGGGTGCCGCGCTGTGTCCCCCGTCGGAAGGGTGGGCGCGTGGGGCGGCCTCGACCGGGAGCGCCAGTCGGTGCCCATCGCCGGTCGCCCCCGCCGCCGCGATCCGGCGCCCGGCGAGTCCGCGGGCCGTGTCGGCCACCGCTTCGAGCGCCTGCCAGCCGAACTCGAACGACCAATCCTCTTGCGCCGGCGCGATATCCATGTCCGGAATGAGCTGGTGCCAGCTGCGGACCCGACTGGGCCGGGACCGCGGGTCGGCGGCGCGCAGCATCCGCCACGCGGTGACCATGTTGACGGTGTCCGGGGAGGCGAGGTCCACCACACCGGTGCGGTCGGCGTTCAGCGACGAGACCATAAAGCGCACCAGGTCGTCGACGTGCAGCACGCGCATCGGCCGCGCCGACACCTTGGTGCGCAGCAGCGTGGCCACGGTCCGGCACACCATCCAGTCGAGCTGGCGGCCGACCGGCGGGGCGATGCGAACGACCAGGCTGGGCCCCCAGCTGGTGGCGACCAGCTCCTCGGCCGGCCGGTAGAGCTCGGGCCGCCCCGCGGCGTGCGAGACGAACAGCAGCCGGGCACCGGCGCGGGCGGCCACATCCGTCACGTGCGCGAGGCCGTCGATGTCGGCGCTGCCGGGCGCGGTGGTGTCGATGGGGGCCAGGTGGATCACCACGTCGGCTTCCTCGGCGAGCTCCCGCAGGGCGGGGTTGCGCAGCGGGGCGCAAACCAACTCGACGTTGCGGTCCAGGCAGGGGTGCGGGGCCTCAGCAATGCCGGTGACCGTGTGCCCGGCAGCAATCAACGGCCGTGCAACCAGCCGCCCGAGTGCGCCGGTGGCGTCGGTAACCAGGATCTGCACCTGGGCTCACCTCCCCCGACCTCAAACTCAACAATAGGCAAGACGGCGTCGCCTACGCGACCGTTACCGGCCAAACGGGACCCTGAGCTGGCGGAAAGCCTTTCGCCGGGTTACTGCAGCGCGGCGGAGCCGTCGGCGGCGACGGCGACCTTGGCGCCGCCGATGTCCTCACACACGGTTGCCGCCGCCGCGGCGCTGTCGGTGATCAGGGCAAGGGTGCGTGAACCGTCGGGCGTGCGCACGGCGAGGAAGGCCTTCTCCGGCCGGCCGTCGCGATCGAACGGCGTCGTCCACGCTTCCACCGTGCCGACACCCTCCCATTCCACCAAACCGTCCCGGGTGGGCTCCCGGTCGACGGCGGGTTGCGCGTCCTCCCAACGGAACTCAGCGGGCGGTTCGGTGCCGTACACGCCGAAGCTGTGCTTGGTCAGGAAGCCGCCGTTCGCGGTGATCAGCCCGCGCCGCCCGGGATTGGCCACCAGCAACTCCGCCATGGTGGCAATGGAGTGCATCACGTAGTTGCTCCACGGGCCGCCCGCGAACGTCAATCCACCGGTGACGGTGAGCGGACGGGCGGGATCATCGGCCGGCAGGCCCAGTTCGGCCGCGGCCACCTGAACGGCCGAGGGGAAGCAGGAATACAGGTCGACGTAGTCGAGGTCGTCGACGCCCAGGCCCGCCAGCTCCAGCGCCCGACCGCCGGCGATCCGGATCGCCGGCGAGCGGTGCAACTCGTCACGCTCGGCGATGGCCGAGGTGTCGTGGGCGTCGGTGCCCGCGTGCGGATAGATCCACCGATCGGCGGGGACCCGCAGCCGCTTGGCTTCCTCCACCGAGGTCAGCACCAGCGCGGCGCCCTGATCGACCATGTTGTTGGAGTTCATCAGCTTGGTGTACGGCCAGCTGATCATCCGGTTCTGCGGGCCGGGCTCGCAGATCTCCTCGGCGGTCACCGGTTTGCGGATCCACGCGTGCGGATTGCCGACCGCGACGGCGTTGAAGCGGGCCCACAGTTCGCCGATGCGCTTGCGGTGGTGCTCGACCGACTCGCCGTTCGCAATCCGCAGCGCCTGTTCGAACAGCGGGTAGACGTAGGCCGGCCGGTCCAGCCGAATCCTGATCTCGGCATCGCCCGCCATCGGGACGTCGTCGCCGCTGACCTCGGCCATCGGGACGGACTCGTCCTGGACGGTCCACTCGAGCTTGCCGCCTTTGGCGCGCAGGCCCCGGCGGGTGCGCCAGGTTTCGGCGCCGGCCAGCAGCACCACCTGGGCGCTGCCCCGCTGGATGTCCAGGCACGCCTGGTTGACCAGGGACTGCGGCACGTTGCCGCCGACGGGGCTGTACAGCGTGGTGAAACCGGCGGCGCCGATCCGCTGGCCGAGCAGCAGCCCAGGATCCCGGTAGTGCGCCGAGAGGATGTTCACCACGCGGATGGAATCCACGGCCTCGATCACCCGCGCGTCGGCGGCTTGCCGGGCCGCGGCCGCCATCAGGTCAACCGGTTCGACGGACCGCTTGTCCGGATCGATCTCGTCGCGGTGGTTGACCTGGCCGTAGCCGATCAGCACGGGTGTTCTGGGGTCCACGGTCATACTGCGAATTTAGCGTGGCTATCGATGCGGGCCGTGTACGGCCCGCTGAGAAGTCGCGCCATCGAGTCCAGCGCGTGGCTATCGATCCGTCCGGTCGCGTGGGCTGGATTCACCCCTGAGTCAGGGCGGCCCGAACAGCACGCCCTCGCCGATGAGGCGGTCGATCTCCTGGGGGCTCATGCCGAGCAGCCTCCGGCAGATGTCGACGGTGTCCTGGCCCGGCAGCGGCGCGGGCCGCTGCGGCGCCCGCGGGATGTGCTGGAACGGCGCCGGGCCCGTCTCCGCCGGCAGCGGACGTTCGATCAGCGGATGCGACATCTCGGCATACAACTTGCGCCCGACGAGCTGCGGGTCCTCCAAGATGTCCGGCGGCCGGTTCATCGGTCCGGCCGCAACCCCGGAGGACTGCAGCAGCTGGGCCGCCCGCGCCGGGGTGCGGCTGCGGGTCCAGACCGACACCGATTCGACCAGCTCGCGCCGGTTCGCCAGCCTGGCCTCAGCGGTGGCGAAACGCGGGTCGTCGGCCCACTCCGGATGCTGGAAAACGCCTGCGGCGCAGCGCCATTCCTCATCGGAACCGATCGAGATGACGCACCATTCGTCGTCGCCCGCGCACGGGTAGACCGCGTGCAGGCTGGTGTCTTCGGAGACTCTCGGCACGCCCGCGTCCAGCGCGGCCTGCGTGACGTACAAGGCGTCGAGCTGGTTGATCACGGCCTCGGCCTGCGAGATGTGCACGTGTGACCCGGCGCCCGCCCGGTGGCGGTGGATGAGCGCGGCCAGCGCCGCGATGGCCGTGATCCGCCCGACCACGTGGTCGGGAAAGATCGTGGTCGCGTCGTAAAAGGCATGGCGCGCAGCGCCATCGGGGTTCTCCGGATCGTCGGCCGTCCACAGGCGGGTGACGCCGGTGGCGGCGCGCACCAGTGGCCCGTAGCCCATGCGGGTGCTCCACGGGCCCTGGTCACCGTAGGCGCTGCTCTCGGCCAGCACGATCCGCGGGTTGACGGCACGCAGCTTGTCGTAGGAAAAGCCCAGGGCGGTAAGCGTTCCCGGCTTGAAGTTGGCGAAGACGGCGTCGGACTCCGCGACCAGCCGGGTGAAGATCTCCTTGCCGGCGGGGCCGCGCAGGTCCAGGCCCATCGCCAGGTGGTTGCGGTGGGTCCAGGCGAACGACTCGCTCATCGCGTCCCCGACGCGGGCCTGCCGCAGCCCGTCCGGGTACTCGGAGCTTTCGATTTTGATGACCTCGGCGCCGAGATCGCCGAACAACCGGCTCAGCTCGCCGCCGGCGACGATGATGCCCAGGTCGAGGATGCGCACGCCCGCAAACGGGAAGTCACCGACGCGGCCGGAGGGCGACTGCACCACGGCGGGGTTGCCGCGCCAGCCCGGCGCGTCCTGCCCGAGGGCGGGTGCCGGGCTGCGAAAGCCCGCGTGGCGCCCGTCGACGACGAAGTACCCGGTCGGGACGCTGGCCCGCACGCCCGGGACGAGCTCGGCGTCGGTGATCGCCCCCACCGCCCGAAAATGCTCGGAACCCATCGCCCACGACGGCGTCAGTACGGCGGCGATCGGCACGCCGTGGGCCTGTCCGGCGGCCACCAGGTCCTTCATGGTCTGCCCGGCGAACAGCGCCTGGACCAGCTCGCTGATCTGCGGCCACGCGGCGAAGCGCGCGCCGATCACATCGTATTTCGCGTCCTGGAAATCCTCCGGCTCGCCGAGCCAGCGCCGCAGTCCCCGCCACTGGCGCGGCGCCATCACGCAGAGCCGGACGTAGCCGTCCCGGCACGCATAGATCGGGTAGGCGTGCTGGTTGCGCGGGCGCCCCCGCCACTGGCCGGTGCGGCGGATTCCGGCGGCGGCCTGCCCGTGCGCCCCGAACGCCGGGTCAAGCGACATGACCACTGCGTCGAACCGGGAAAAGTCGATGAATTCACCCGTGCCGCACCGTAATCGGTTGTAGTAGGCGACGAGGGCCGCCCAGGCGGCCTGGACGGCGGCGGTGGCCGACGCGATGCCGTCCGGCGGCAATACGGGGGTGCCGGTGGTGGGGCCGGACCGCGACAGCGAGCCGCACATCGCGTACAACACCGGATCGGTGGCCCGCCACAACGACCGCGGGCCCGTCGCTCCGAAGTCGGTGATCGACAACACCACCAGGTGCGGATGCTGGGCGGCCAGCTCCTCCACCGACGTCCCGAACGTCGGTGCCTCGCCGTAGAAGCCGTCGTCGACGAGGATGTCGGCCTGCGCGGCCAGGTCGAGGAACACCGCGCAGTCGTCCTCGTCGTACGGGTCCAACACCACGCTGCGTTTGTTGGCGTTGTGCACGGCAAACGGAATGCTCGCACCGGCCAGCGTCGGCGGCTCATGCCGCGCCGGGCTTCCGCTCGGGGGTTCGACCTTGAGCACGTCGGCGCCCAGGTCGGCAAACAGGCGCGTCACCTCGTCGCCGTTGCCGCTCGACAAGTCGAGGACGCGCACGGCGTCGAGCAACCCGTCGGACATCAGCACACCGTACCCGCAGGTTCGGGGTCTGACCGGGCCGACCGCCGCCCCACCGGCCGAAAGGCCGACCGGGCAAGCTGATTGAGTGGGCGAACGCGGCGTCGGCTATCGTCACAGGCCGATCGGCGAGGCCGTATCCGCCACCACGAGCCGACGGAGGCATCCCAAATGAGCGCGCACCTGACCTACATCGAGGCCGTGGTCGTCGGCGCTTTCCAGGGCGTCACCGAGCTGTTCCCCGTCTCCAGCCTCGGGCACGCCGTGTTGGTGCCCGCGGTCGTCGGCGGCCGGTGGGCCCAGGACCTGAGCGTCTCGGCCCCGGAGTCGCCCTACCTCGCGTTCATCGTGGGCCTGCACGTGGCGACCGCCGCCGCGTTGCTGGTCTTCTTCTGGCGGGACTGGCTGCGCATCGTGGCCGGATTCGTGTCCTCGCTGCGGTATCGCCGCATTCAGACCCCCGATGAGCGGCTGGCCTGGCTGATTGTCGGGGCCACCATCCCGGTCGGGCTGGCCGGGCTGCTCCTGGAACGGACCTTCCGCACCACGCTCGGCAAGCCCATTCCCGCGGCAATCTTCTTGGTGCTCAACGGCATCGCCCTGTATGCGGGAGAGGTGCTGCGCCGGCGCGTCGCCCCCGCGCCCGACCGGGAACAGCCGTCGGAGGAACAGCGCGAGCACACCGGCGAGGCCGTCGACCACCGCCTTGCCCAACTTCCGCTGCGCCGCGGCATCCTGATCGGCGCCGCGCAGATCCTGGCCCTGCTGCCCGGCATCAGCCGCTCCGGCATCACGATGGTGGCGGGGCTGTGGCGCGGCCTGTCCCACGAGGACGCCGCCCGGTTCTCCTTCCTGCTGGCCACCCCCATCATCCTGGCCGCCGGCGTGTACAAGATCCCGGAACTGTTCGGGCCCCGCGCCACCGGAATCCACGGCCAGGTGCTGGCCGGTAGCATCGCGTCCTTCGTCTGCGCCTACCTCGCCGTGCGGTTCCTGACGCAGTACTTCCAGACCCGCACCCTCACCCCGTTCGCCACCTACTGCGCCCTGGCCGGTGGCGCCAGCCTGGTGTGGCTTGCCGTCGGTTGACGGGCGCGCCAATACACGACTTCTCCTGACATCGCCTCACCGACTCGGTCACCGAATGGCAACCGCTGGGTATCGGTTCGCGCAACAGCGTAGGAGTTGAGCGTGGCGTAGCTCACCATCGACGGAGCAAATGTGCGGCGTCTCAACGACAGAGGTGATGCCTGAATGTTCTGTCGCCTTTGTCGTGTGGCCGGCGCCACCGTCGGGGCCGCGATGCTGGTGCTGTCGACGTTCACCGCGCCGAGGGCGGCCGCCGCAGCCACGATGAGCCCGAACCTGTTGGTCAACCCGGGTGCCGAGCTCGGCGACCCGTCGTTGTCCGGCTATAGCGGGGTGACGATACCGGGCTGGACCGCGACCGGCACACCGACCGTGATCAAGTACAACACGCTGGTCCGGCTGCCCTCGCCGCTCGGGTCGCCGGGGCCGACCATGCCGAAGTTCCTGGCATTCCCGGCCGCCCAGCACGGACCGCCAGACGGCGGCGCCCAGTACTTCGGCGGTGGCAACGTGGCGACGTCCACGCTCACCCAGGTCGTCGACCTCAGCGGTGCGGCGGCGGCGATCGACACCGGCACCGTGCCGTTCACGCTGAGCGGCTGGCTCGGTGGCAACCGGCTGGAACTGTCCGAGGCGTCGGCCACCGTCGAGTTCCTGGCCGCCAGCCAATTACCCTTGGGCACAGCCAAAATCGGGCCGGTCTCGATTCTGCAGCGTGGGTTCCAGACCGAGTTGGCCGAACGCGACTCCACCGGGACGATCCCGGCGGGCACCCGCAGCGCGCGCGTAACCGTGACCTTCAAGGACACCCACTGGGCGGGCGGCGCCTACAACCACTCGTACGCCGACAACCTCTCGTTCACCATCGGCGCCCCCTTGGCCGCGCCGCCGCCACTCACCCCGCCCGCGTCGACCGTCGGGCCCCTCGATCACGTGTTCCTGGTCTACCTGGAGAACCACGGCGTGAAAGACGTTGTG
This sequence comes from Mycobacterium sp. E3247, assembly GCF_001667785.1. Taxonomy (NCBI): domain Bacteria; kingdom Bacillati; phylum Actinomycetota; class Actinomycetes; order Mycobacteriales; family Mycobacteriaceae; genus Mycobacterium; species Mycobacterium sp. E3247. Next base: position 20,549 of record NZ_LZJG01000483.1, read on the forward strand.
GGCAGCCCGAATGCGCCGTACATCAACAGCCTCATCAGCTCGTACGGGTACGGGTCCAACTACTTCGCCCTGACCCATCCGAGCCTGCCGAATTACTATCCGATCCTCGGTGGATCCGACTTCGGCGCCAACTACAACTGCGAAATGAACTGCTTCGACGCGCCGAACCTGGCCGACTCCATCGAGGGGGCGGGCAAGACGTGGGCCAGCTACGAGCAATCCATGCCCGGACCGTGCGCAACCGCGGCGAGCGGTCCGTATAGCCCCGGTGAGCTACCGTTTCTCGCCTTCCACGACATCGTCTCCAACGCCGCCCGCTGCCAGGCGCACGTGCTGCCGCTGACGCGGATGGCGACCGATCTCGCTTCGGCCTCCACCACCCCGAACTTCGTCTGGTTCGCGGCGGACGAAAACAACAACATGGAAGGCCCGGTCAACCTCCGCTTCGTCGGCAGTGAGCTGACCTCGCATCAGTACAACATCAAGGCCGGCGATCAGTTTCTGCAGCAGGTGTTGCCCACGATCGTGAATTCGCCGGCTTTCCAGACCCAACGCAGCGCCATCTTTATCACCTGGGACGAGGACTTCAACAACCTGTCACTGACCATCGGTAACGAGGGCAACCACATCCCCATGATCGTCATCCCGTCGCCGAATTCGGGGATGCGCCAAGGGCATCTGGTGTCCACCTCCCACAACAACCACTACGGCTTGCTGCGCACCATCGAGGACTCGTTGCAGCTTCCCCGGCTCACGAACAACGACAAGTACGCTCAGCCGATGAACGAGTACTGGCCGTAGGCCGCACCAGGGAACCCATGAGCCGGGATGACGACAGATGAGCCGATCCGGGCCTGAGAGCGAGTCGGTGTGGGATTACCCGCGCCCACCCCGCGTCGAGCCGTTCACCGGTGCGATCACCGTCGAGTTGGGCGGTGAAGTCGTCGCGCGCAGCCCGCGGGCCTGGCGGGTCCTCGAGACCAGTCATCCGCCGACCTATTACCTGCCGCGCGAGGCCTTTGTCGAAGGGGCGCTGCGCGAGACGTCCGGAAGCTCCTGGTGCGAATGGAAAGGCCGGGCAACGTATTACGACCTGATCGGCGGCGGTGTCGTCGCCCCGAAATCCGCCTGGAGCTATCCGGACCCTACGCCGGGGTTCGAATCGATCGCCGGGGCGGTCGCGGTCATGGCCGGCGCCGTCGACCGCTGCACGGTCAACGGGGAGGTCGTCGTGCCCCAGCCCGGGGGGTTCTACGGCGGCTGGATCACGAGCTGGGTGACCGGCCCGTTCAAAGGCGGTCCCGGTTCGGCCGGCTGGTGACGGCGCCGGATCGTTACACCGGCCGTAGCCGATAACGCACCAAGCGGAGCGTCTGGCCGCCGAAAGTCGTTGGACGGCAAGCCCCGTCGGTCTCCCAGCCGTCGCGCTCGTAGAAGCGGCGGGCGCGGGTGTTCGCGTCGAGCACCCACAGCATCGCGCCCCTCACGCCGACCGACCGCAACCGCGCGCGGGCCGCGGTCATGAGTAGACGCCCGACGCCCGTCGCCACGTGGGCCGGGTCGACGTAGAGCGCCATCAGCTCACCGAAGTTCGGTAGGTCGCTGTCGCGGTACAGGCCCGTGGTGGCGAAGCCGCGAATCGCCGGCCCGTCGACCGCGACCAAGGTGAACGGCATCCGCGACCCGACGCGGCCGAAGGTGTAGCGGCTGGCCAACGCCTCCGCGGTGAGGCTGTCCAGGTAGTCCTGGGCGATCAGGCCCCGGTAGGCCACCCGCCACGACCGCGCGTGCAGGCCGGCCACCTCGTGGGCATCCGCCGGTACCGCCGCCCGCACCTCGGTCATCGTTGCAGTATCCGGGGCTCGGCGGATCAGGTCGCGGTGCGGCGTAGATTGCCGTGTTGACACCCGTCAAGAATCCGGAGGGTATGGCAATGGCAGACACGGCATCGATTGGCCTCAAGGTTCGCGGCAAGGTCATCGTGATCACCGGCGGCGCCCGCGGCATCGGGCTGGCCACCGCGACCGCGCTGCACAATCTCGGCGCCCAAGTCGCGATCGGCGACGTCGACGAGGTGCGGGTAAAGGAATCCGGCGCCGCGCTCGGCCTGGACGTCTACGGCAAACTCGACGTCACCGACCCGCACTCGTTCTCGGACTTCCTCGACGAGGTGGAACGCCAACTCGGCCCGATCGACGTGCTGGTCAACAACGCCGGCATCATGCCGCTCGGCCGGATCGTCGACGAGCCCGACTCCGTGACCCGGCGCGTCCTCGACATCAACGTCTACGGCGTGATCCTGGGCAGCAAGCTGGCGGTCCAGCGCATGGCTCCCCGCCGCTCCGGCCACGTCATCAACGTCGCCTCGCTGGCCGGCGAGACGTATATCGCGGGCGCGGCCACCTACTGCGCCAGCAAGCACGCGGTCATCGGGTTCACCGATGCCGCCCGGATCGAAAACCGCTCGTCCGGCGTGAAATTTTCGCTCGTGATGCCCACGTTCGTGAACACCGAGCTGATCGCAGGCACCTCCGGGGCCAAGGGCGTCAAGAACGCCGAGCCGTCAGACATCGCCGAGGCCATCGTCAGGCTGGTCGCGCATCCCCGGCCGCGGATGCGGGTCACCAAGACTGCCGGCGCGATCATCGCGTCGCAGAAGTTCATGCCGCGCGCGCTGTCGGAGGGGCTGAACCGCGCGCTCGGTGGCGAGCACGTCTTCACCGACCACGTCGACGCCGAGAAGCGCAGGGCCTACGAGTCGCGGGCGCGCGGCGAAGAGTAGACGGCGATCGCGAGCGCGGCGGAGCCGGGTGAAGCGGGTCGCCGCGATCAGGTAGTCGGCGATCGCGAGCGCGGCGGAGCCGGGTGAAGTGGGTCGCCGCCATCAGGAGTAGTCGGCGATCGCGAGCGCGGCGGAGCCGGGTGAAGTGGGTCGCGGCCATCAGGAGTAGTCGGCGATCGCGTCGGGCGCCGTTCACCGCGGGCGCGGACAATCGGCGGGGTGAGCCTCCAAACCCGGACCACCGCTGCCCTGACCGACGACCAACTCGACCTGATCAACGCCTACTGGCGCGCGGCCAACTACGTGTCGGTCGGACAGATCTACCTGCTGGACAATCCGCTGCTGACCGAGCCGCTGTCGCCCGAGCACGTCAAACCGCGGCTGCTGGGACACTGGGGCACCACCCCGGCGCTGAACCTGATCTACGCGCACCTGAACCGGGTCATCCGCGACCGGGACGCCAGCGTCATCTACGTCACCGGGCCCGGCCACGGCGGCCCGGCGCTGGTCGCCAACGCCTACCTGGAGGGCACCTACAGCGAGGTTTACACCGGCATCGAGGAAGATGCCGAAGGGCTACGAAAGTTGTTCCGCCAGTTCTCTTTTCCCGGTGGTATCCCCAGCCATGTGGCCGCCCAGACGCCCGGCTCCATCCACGAGGGCGGTGAGCTCGGCTACGCGCTGGTGCACGCCTACGGCGCGGCCTTCGACAATCCGGAGCTGGTGGTGGCCTGCGTGATCGGCGACGGCGAGGCCGAGACCGGGCCGCTGGCCGCCAGCTGGCACTCCAACAAATTCCTCAACCCGGTGACCGACGGCGCGGTGCTGCCCATCCTGCAGCTCAACGGATACAAGATCGCCAACCCCACCGTGCTGGCCCGGATCCCCCACCCCGAACTGGAATCACTGCTGCGCGGGTACGGCTACCGGCCCATCACGGTCGCCGGTGACGACCCGGCCGACGTGCACCGGCAGTTGGCCGGTGCGCTCGACGAGGCCTTCGACGACATCGCGGACATCCAACGCGCCGCGCGCGGCGGCAAGAGTCTCGAGCGTCCCGTCTGGCCGATGATCGTGCTGCGCACGCCGAAGGGCTGGACCGGTCCCAAGGTGGTGGACGGCAAGAAGGTCGAGGGCACCTGGCGGGCGCATCAGGTTCCGCTGGCCGAAACCCACGACAACCCCCAGCACCGGGCGCAGCTCGAGGAGTGGCTGCGCAGCTACCGTCCCGAGGAGCTCTTCGACGCCGACGGCAGGCTGCGCGCCGAGCTGCGGGCGCTGGCCCCCGGCGGCGATCGCCGGATGAGCGCCAACCCGCACGCCAACGGCGGCCTGCTGCTGCACGACCTCGACCTGCCCGATTTCCGCGACTACGCGGTTCAATTGTCGCGCCCGGGGACGGAGACCCACGAGGCCACCCGGGTGCTGGGCACCTTCCTGCGGGACGTGATCGCCCGCAACCGCGACCGATTCCGGCTGATGGGCCCCGACGAAACCGCCTCCAACCGGCTGGACGCCGTGTACGGGTCGACGGCCAAGGTGTGGTTGTCCGAGATCGGGCCCGACGACGAGAACCTCGCCGCCGACGGTCGGGTGATGGAAGTGCTCTCCGAGCACCTGTGCCAGGGCTGGCTGGAGGGCTACCTGCTGACCGGCCGGCACGGGCTGTTCAACTGCTACGAGGCGTTCGTCCACATCGTCGACTCGATGCTCAACCAGCACGCCAAGTGGCTGGCCACCAGCCGCGAGCTGCCGTGGCGGCGGCCGATCGCGTCGCTGAACTACCTGCTGTCCTCGCACGTGTGGCGCCAGGACCACAACGGCGCGTCGCACCAGGACCCCGGTTTCATCGACCTGGTGGCCAACAAGCGGGCCGAGCTGACCCGGGTCTACCTGCCGCCGGACGGCAACACCCTGTTGTCGGTCGCCGACCACTGCCTGCGCAGCCGCGACTACATCAACGTCATCGTCGCGGGCAAGCAGCCGGCCCTGGCCTACCTCGACATGGACTCCGCGATCGCGCACTGCGCGCGCGGGCTGGGCATCTGGCCCTGGGCGAGCACCGCCACCGGTGAACCCGACGTGGTGCTGGCCTGCGCCGGCGACATCCCGACGCTGGAGATTCTGGCCGCCGCCGACATCCTGCGCCGCGAACTGCCGGAGCTGGCGGTCCGGGTGGTCAACGTCGTCGACCTGATGCGGCTGCAGCCGGAATCCGAGCATCCGCACGGTCTGCCCGACCGCGAATTCGACGCGCTGTTCACCCGCGACAAGCCGGTCATCTTCGCCTATCACGGCTACCCCTGGCTGATCCATCGCCTCACCTATCGCCGCACCAACCACCCGCACATCCATGTGCGCGGGTTCAAGGAGCGCGGCACCACGACGACGCCGTTCGACATGGTGATGCTCAACGACCTCGACCGGTTCCACCTGGTCATGGACGTGATCGACCGGGTCGACGGCCTGGCCAGCCGGGCTGCCGAGCTGCGCCAGCGCACGGTCGACGCTCGGCTCGCGGCGCGGATCTACACCCGCGAACACGGCGAGGACGACCCGCAGATCGCGGGCTGGACCTGGGGGTCCTGACGCCGAGATTGCCGTCACGGTTGTGCTTCGGGCGCGAACGACGACCGTGACGGCAATCTCGTTGAACCGTCGCCGCGGGGGGCCGCCGGTAGACTGGCCGGATGCTCGACGCCGCCGGGACGCCCGACATTCACCATCCGGTGATCTCGCAGCTCTCGGCGCTGCACCGGGTTCGCATCCACCTCGACATCGCCGTCGTCGTCGCGGTCTTGGTGCTGACCAACCTGGTCGCCCACTTCACCACGCCGTGGGCCAGCGTGGCCACGGTCCCCGCCGCCGCCGTCGGCCTGGTCTTCCTGATGCGTGCGAACGGTCTGGACTGGGCCGACCTGGGTTTGGGACGCGAACACTGGAAGTCGGGGCTGGCCTACGCGCTGGCCGCGGTGGTCGTCGTCGCTTCGGTGATCGCCGTCGGGGTGCTGCTCCCCATGACCCGGCCGATGTTCCTCAACCACCGCTACGCCACGGTCTCCGGCGCCTTGATCGCCTCGATGGTGATCATCCCGCTGCAGACCGTGATCCCGGAGGAGCTGGCGTTCCGCGGCGTGCTGCACGGCGCGCTGCATCGGGCGTGGGGTTTCCGCGGGGTCGCCCTGGCGGGTTCTTTGCTGTTCGGCCTGTGGCACGTCGCGACGTCGCTCGGGCTCACCAGCAGCAACGTCGGGTTCACCCGACTGTTCGGTGGCGGCTTCGTCGGGATGCTGGCCGGGGTGACCGGAGCCGTGCTGGCCACGGGCGCGGCCGGCTTCGTCTTCAGCTGGCTACGCCGCCGCAGCGGCAGCCTGATCGCACCGATCGCCCTGCACTGGTCGCTGAACGGGCTCGGCGCGCTGGCCGCCGCGCTGGTCTGGCACCTGACGGCCTGACGCCCGTCACACCAGCAGCACCGCCGCGCCGGCGATGCGGCCCGCACTCAGGTCGGCCAGCGCGCGATCCGCTTGGTCCAGCGGATATTCCGGCGTGGTCACCTCGATGTGGTGCTCGCCCGCGAACTCGAGGAACGCCCGCGCGTCGGCCCGGGTGTTGGAGGTGACCGAGCGGACCTGGCGTTCCTGGAACAGATGACGCTGGTAGTTCAGCGGCGGAATGTCGGAGAGGTGAATGCCGGCGATCGCCAAAGTGCCGCCGCGGTCCAGCCCTTCCAGGGCGGGTAGCACCAGATCCCCGACCGGCGCGAATAGAATCGCCGCATCCAGCGGCACCGGCGGCGGATCGGCCGCGCCCTGCGCGGAGGCGGCGCCGAGCTGCATCGCAAGCTCACGCGCCTGGGCTCCGCGGGTCATCACGTGCACCTCGGCGCCCTGCGCCAGCGCGACCTGCGCGGTGATGTGGGCGCTTCCCCCGAAGCCGTAGAGTCCCAGCCGCCCGCCGGGCGGCAGATCCGCGCGCAGCAGGGAGCGGTAGCCGATGATGCCGGCGCACAGCAACGGCGCCAGCTCGGCGTCGGTGTAGCCGGCCGGCAACGGATGCGCGAAAGCGGCAGGGACCCTGGCGAACTCGGCGTAGCCGCCGTCGGCGTCCCAGCCGGTGTAGCGGGATTGCGGGCACAGGTTCTCGTCGCCGCGGCGGCAGTACTTGCACACGCCGCAGGTGTGGCGTAGCCACGCGATGCCCACGCGGTCCCCCACCCGGAACGCATCGCCCGCCTCGGACCCGACCTCAACAACCTCGCCCACCACCTCGTGGCCGGGCGTGACCCCGTCGCGATGCACGGAAAGGTCGCCCTCGGTGACGTGCAGGTCGGTGCGGCACACCCCACAGGCGCGCACGGCGACCAGCAACTCCAACGGCCCCGGGCGTGGCACGTCGGCGGTGACTTGCTCGAGCGGGTCGGTGTCCATCGGCCCGGGCCGGCGCACCCGCCACGCCCGCATGGTCGTGGTGGTCAGCGGTGAAGCCATTCGTCCATCATGCCGCCAACCACCACGGCCGCAACGCGGTGACCGTTATCAGGTCCGGCGCACCATGCCGACGATCCAGAGCAGGATCAGCGACCCCAGCAGCGCGGTGAAGAAGGTGAAGATCAGGCCGCCGCCGGCGGTGTTGACGAAGAAGCTCAGGATGAAGCCGCCGATCAATGCGCCGATGACGCCGATCACGATGTCCATCAGGATGCCGGCGCCGCTGCCCCGGATGATCTTGCTGGCGAGCGCACCGGCCAGACCGCCGATGATGATGTAGCCGATGATGCCGACGCTCGTGAACGTTGTTGAGCGTGCCAGATATTCGGTGGCTGCCATGACGTCCATGCGGGTCTCCTTATCGCTGGCAAAGCCCAGCTAGTTGCTGGGCCGTCACTTCGGTATACCCGCTTTGCGTAACGGAAAAGGGTCCGATTCGGAGACGGTTAGCCCATCAACCTGACGCCCGGGCCGTCAGGCCGATTGCGTCCGCTGGGGTGCGGGGGCGACGGTCGGGCTGTTCTCCCCCGCCGGTGCCGGAGCCGGAGCCGGCGAAGCCGGAGCGGGTGCGGGCGCTCCGGGGGCCGGGGCTGCTGGTGCCGGTTGGGCACCCGGGGCCACCGGTGCTCCGGGCGCCGGTGCGGCCGGAGCCGCCCAGGGCTGGATCGATTCGGCCAGCGCCTTGGCCGCGCCCTTGTCCACCGGGTCGTTGGCCGTCCCGAGCCACACCACGAACCACCGCTGCGGCGGTCCGGCGTTGGGCGAACTCGCCGCCGGCAACCCGACCACACCCGTCCAGATCTGGCCGTTGGGCTTGGACGCGTCGCTGAACTTGACCTCGTAGTACGACGCGCTGCCGGTGATGCCATTGGCCCCGGTGAGCGGGGTCGCCTCCTGGTTGATCCGGGTGCCCGGATACGGCAGGAAGAATTCACCCATGTCCGAGCCCAGCCGCACCGCGGCCTTGGCGTTGTTGGCTTCGGCGCTGGCGTAGAGCTTCTGGTCCAGACGGCCCATCACGATGCGGGTGTCGTTGGCGACGGGTGGCGGCTGGTCTGGCAGCGGCGGCTGCCCGGTCGTCTTGCTCAGCAGCGCCGAGCCGTAGTCGAGGTGGGAGGCGTCCGACTCCACCCAGCCCGGGGGCAGGACGTAGCTGAAGCCGCCGACGGCGTTGGCCACCCGGCCTGCGTTCGGGTCGACGGGAGGCGGCGGCGGTGCGTTCGGGTCGGCCGGCGGCGGGGGCGGTGCATTCGGATCGGTCGCCGCCGGCGGCGCGCCGGGCGGCGGCGCGGGCGGCGGCGGGGTGGTCGCCGGGGC
>NZ_LZJG01000484.1:0-894 GCF_001667785.1 Mycobacterium sp. E3247
GAGGAGTGGATCTCGGGGTCGTTCATCCAGTCCCACTGGCCGTGCATGACGTTGTGGCCGATCTCCATGTTCTCGATGATCTTGGCCACGCCCAAGGTGACGGCCCCCGCCCACCACGCCGAGCGGCGGGAACTCGCGGCCAGCATCAGCCGGCCCGATACCTCCAGCGCGCGCTGCGCTGCGATGGTGCGGCGAATGTAGCGGGCGTCCCGCTCGCCGCGAGAGTCTTCGATGTCCTGGCGGATGGCGTCCAGCTCAACGGCCAGGCTCTCGATGTCGGCGTCCGTCAGATGGGCGAATACGTCGACGTCGGTGATCGCCATCGTCTTCCTTCCCTACGGTCGATGTTTCGGTTCGAAAACCAGATCCAGACCTACGCTATCGTAACCTACGAATCCGTAGGTTACCTGTGAGTAGCACTTAGATGTCGAGCACACAATCGCCCGAGGCGGCAGACACGCACGTCTGAATCCGCGTCCCCGGGTCGTGCTCCGCGCCGGTGCGCAAATCACGCACGTGGCCCTCCACGAGGCCGACCACGCACGACTGACATATACCCATCCGGCAGCCGAAGGGCATCTGCACGCCGGCGCCCTCGCCGGCGTCCATCAACGACGTCGCGGCGTCGGCGGCGACGGCGCGACCGCTCCGGGCGAAGGTGACCGTGCCACCGGCGCCCGCGGGCGCGGCCTTGGACACGGCGAAGCGTTCCAGGTGCAGCCGGTCGCCGATGCCCGCCGCCGACCAGAGCTTCTCCGCCTGGGCCAACATGCCCTCCGGCCCGCAGGCCCAGGTGTGGCGGTCGCGCCAGTCCGGCACCTCGCGGTCCAGCAGCGCAAGGTCGAGACGGCCCTGCGAGCGGGTCTCCCGAAGCGTGCGGCGATAGCCCGGATG
>NZ_LZJG01000485.1:0-3372 GCF_001667785.1 Mycobacterium sp. E3247
CAACAGCAAGTGGGCCGGCGAGGTGTTGCTGCGCGAGGCCCACGACCTGTGCGGGCTGCCGGTCTCGGTGTTCCGCTCCGACATGATCCTGTCCGACACCAGCTACGCCGGCCAGTTCAACCTGTCGGACATGTTCACCCGGATGGTGCTGAGCCTGGTGGCCACCGGCATCGCGCCGCGGTCGTTCTACCAGCTGGATGCCGAGGGCAACCGGCAGCGGGCGCACTTCGATGCGCTGCCGGTGGAGTTCGTCGCCGAGGCGGTCACCACGCTGGGCGCCCAGGTGATGCAAGGGTTCGAGACCTATCACGTGATGAACCCGCACGACGACGGGATCGGCATCGATGAGTACGTCGACTGGCTGATCGAGGCCGGCTACCCGATCGAGCGCATCGAGGACTTCGGCGAGTGGCTGCAGCGGTTCGAGGCCGCCCTGCGCGAACTGCCGGAGCACCAGCGCAAGCACTCGGTCCTGCAGATGCTGCAGGTGCCGGGCTACAACCAGCTGCAGGCGCCGGAGCCGGCCCGCGGGTCGTTCGCCCCGACCGACCGGTTCCGCGCCGCGGTGCAGGAAGCCAAGATCGGCGCCGACAACGACATTCCGCACATCGCGCCGCCGGTGATCGTCAAGTACGTCACCGACCTGCAGCTGCTCGGCCTGCTCTAACCACGCACACCTCGAATTGGGACGGCGCCGCACGGCCGTCCCAATTCGTAGGGTCGGTTTGGGGGCCGGAAACATCCTTCTCGTATCTTTTGCGACGACTTCCCTGGATGTCTGACGGGTTCCTGGGAGTTTTTAGAAACCCCTAGCGCTTGATCGTGATCTTCCGTTAACCTTTCGGACTGTTGCACCTATGTTGACTAAGTTGACGGAGATACTGGGGTCGGCTCGCTCCATGGCGACAGCGGCAGATCCGCCTTCTTAGCGGCGACGAGCGGCAACAGCGGCGAGGATCCGGCACGGACCACGCCGCGTGTGTCAACTACATCAAGCGGGACCGAACAGGCATTGCGGAGGAGTTCGGTCGAGCGGCGCCGGCAACCGGGGGTTTCGAGGGTGAGCCCTATGGTTGGGAAGTCGGATGGAGCTTGGTGACCGGGCACTTCCGCCTACTCGCGGGCAACTAGATATCTGGCTCGCGCAGGAGACCGGCCACTCCGGCACGGAGTGGCAGATCGGCCTCTTCGTCACCATCAACGGCAGGGTTCACCGTGATGCGCTGAAGTGGGCGATCCGACAAGCGCTGGAAGAAGCCGAACCCATCAGGGCGTCGTTCGTCGAGGCGGACGGCCAGGTCTTCCAGCAGGCGGTCGACTACCCCGACGTCGAGGTCGCGTTCCATGACCTCACCGGCTCCCGCGATGCCGTCACGGAGGCCCGGCGGACGGCGTTGTCCATCCAGCGGACGCCCATGTCGCTCACGGGCCCGCTGTTCCGGTTCGCCCTCTTCCAGACCCGCGCCGACCAATTTCACCTGTTCGCGTGCTGCCACCACATCGTCATCGACGGAACCGGTGTCGCCCTCGTCGGGCACCGCATCGCCTCCATCTACTCGGCCATCGTTTCCGCCGCGCCTATCCCTCCGGCCGTCTTCGGCTCGCTGCAGGATCTGATCGCCTGCGAGTCCGGCTACGAGGCGTCCGGCGATTACCGGGACGACGAGGCCTACTGGACGCAGCACCTGCCCGCCAACGACGCGGCCCACCATCGGGCGCCGCGGTCTACGGGCGAGCGCGATCCGTGGCCGTCCGCGCCGGTCGCCTTGGACACCGGCATCCTTCGCCGGGTCAACAAGCTCTCCCAGGTGTGGGGGGTGTCCCAGACGTCGGTGATCACGGCAGCGTGCGCGCTGGTGGTGCGGGAGTGGAGCGGAGACGGCTCGGAGGTGGTGCTCGACTTCCCCGTCAACAGGCGCGTCCGTCCGGAGTCGAAGACCCTGCCGGGCATGGTCGCCGGTGTGGTGCCGCTGGTGCTGGGCGTCTCGCCAGAGCTCACCGTCGTCGAGTTCTGCCGACACGTGGATGCACGGGTCCGGGAAGCGGTTGAGCACCAACGCTTTCCGGTGCAAGCGCTGGAACGCAAAACCCGCGGCTCGGCGGGGCCGCCCGAACGGGTGAGCGTCAATTTTCTCCCGTCCGCGTTCACCCTGCCCTTCGGCGGCGTCACAGCCTCGGCGTCGTACACCAACTCGGGGCAGGCAACTGGTTTCGGTTTGATCTTTTCCACCGACGGCGACCAGCTGTTCCTCAGTACGGCGGGCGCGTGGGAGCCGTTCGCCAGCCTCGGCGTCTCCTATCTGGCGGGCCGCCTGGAGCGGGTGTTGGTGGCGTTGACGTCGGATGCGACGCGGCGGTTGCGGTCCATCGACGTGCTCGACGAGACCGAGCGGGTGCGCCTGGACGAGTGGGGCAATCGGCCCGCCCTGGGCCCGGATGGGCCGCCGGCGGTGTCGATTCCTGAGCTGTTCGCGGCTCAGGCGGCTCGCACGCCCGAGGCTCCCGCCGTTTCGTGCGGGCAGCGGTCCTGGTCGTACCGCGAGGTGGATGAGGCATCGAACCGATTGGCGCACTGGCTCATTGGGCGCGGCGTGGGTCGGGGGACGCGGGTGGGCCTGTTGGCGGAGCGGTCGGGGGAGGCGGTGACCGCGGTGCTGGGCGTGCTCAAGGCGGGGGCCGCCTACGTGCCGATTGATCCGGCGTCGCCGGCGGACCGGGTGCAGTTCATGCTCGCCGACGCCGCACCGGTGGCGGTGATCGTTTCCCCGGGCCTGCGGCCGCGGTTGGATGGGTCCCTGGGCGTCGTGGTCGAAATCGACGATCCGGCGATCGAGGGCCAACCGTGCGACCCGCCGGTCGGGCCGGCCGCAGACGACGTGGCGCACGTGATCTACACGTCCGGCACGACGGGCGTGCCCAAAGGGGTGGCGGTCACGCACCGCAACGTGACGCAACTGTTCGAGGCGCTGGCCGGTGATGGATTGCTGGCGGCGGGACAGGTCTGGTCGCAGTGCCATTCCCTGGCCTTCGATTTTTCGGTGTGGGAGATCTGGGGTGCGCTCTTGCACGGGGGCCACCTGGTGGTGGTGCCCGACGCCGTGGTGCGGTGCGCGGATGACCTGCACGCGTTGTTGATTGGGCAGCGGGTGTCGGTGTTGACCCAGACACCGTCCGCGGTGGGGGTGTTGTCCCCGCAGGGGCTGGAGGCGGCGCTGGTGGTGGGGGCCGAGGCGTGCCCCGCGGCGGTGGTGGACCGGTGGGCGCCGGGGCGGGTGATGGTCAACGTCTACGGGCCCACGGAGACCACGATGTGGGTGGCCAAGAGTGCTCCGTTGGTGGCGGGCTCGGGGGCGCCGCCGATTGGGTCGCCGG
>NZ_LZJG01000486.1:0-761 GCF_001667785.1 Mycobacterium sp. E3247
CTGCGCGCCGGAGTACCCACCTTGAGCCTTTGGAGCATGAGCGATCAGAAGATCTGGGCGGGCCAGGTGGATCGGCTGAAAGTCGGTGTCGCCCGCCCGTTTTCCCAAACCACGCGCGAGTCGCTGGTGGCCGACCTGCGCCAGATCCTCTCCCCCGACTACGTCTCCCGCGCCCGCGAGCTGGCCGCCCGGATGACGAAGCCCGCGGACAGCATCACCAAGAGCGCCGACCTTCTGGAAAACTTCGCGCGCGTGGGACGGATTGGGTGAGGACTGGCACCCCTGACGTCGCCGGTGCACGGCAACTGCAAGGCTAGGACCCGTGACGAAATTCGCCCTCGCCGGGTATGGAACCCGCGGCGACATCGAGCCTTTGGCGGCTGTGGGCCGCGAGCTGCTGCGCCGAGGGCACGACGTGGCCATGGCCGTCCCGCCCAATCTTGTTGAGCTCGCGCAGGAAGCAGGCCTGGCGGCCATCGGCTACGGACCCGACATGCACGACTTCTGGAGCGACGAGTTCATCCGCGACTTCTGGAAGAATTTCGTGCGCGGGCCCATCAAGTTGATGCGCGACGCATGGGAGCCGGTGCTGCGGAACTGGCAGCTGATGAGCTCGTCACTGATGTCGGTCGGTGCCGGCGCCGATTTGATCTTCACCGGACAGCTCTACCAGGACCTCGCGATCAACGTCGCCGACTACTACCGCATTCCGATGGCCACGCTGCATTACATTCCGATGCGGCCCAACGGCGAGCTGATTC
>NZ_LZJG01000487.1:0-32141 GCF_001667785.1 Mycobacterium sp. E3247
GTGTTCTGCCCGAGAAAGTTGGTCGCGATCAACGCCATCAACTGCGCCCGGTTGGCCGCAATCACCGGCGGGGGCACCGTCATCGCGAACGCGGCCTCGTAGGCCGCCGCCGCCTCGTACGCTTGGGCCGCGGTGCGCGCTGCCGCAATCCCACTGGCCTGCAACCACGCCACGAACGGTGTGGCCGCGACCGCCATCCTCGTCGCCGACGGACCAAACCACCGCCCGGTAAGCCCTGACACCTCCGCCGAGTAGCCGCTGGCGGCGGACTCCAACTGCGCAGCCAACGCATCCCAGGCCGCCGCGGCCGCCAGCATCGGTCCCGAGCCCGGCCCGGCATACATCCGCCCGGAATTCACCTCAGGGGGCAGCAACCCATAATCCACGACGACGTCTCCGTTCCCTCGGCGCGATTCTTAGCCGAACGTACGTTTAGCTCAGCTAGTTATACGCATGTCGGATTAACTGTGAGCGACAGCTCGCTGAAGTTTCTTGGCACCGGAATCATCTGTGGCGCAACAGCATCGGCCATGCAGAAGTCCGAGGGCGACCCCGAGCAAGCGGGTGACGCTCGTCTAGGGGATTGCGGCGGTCGCCTGCGGCGCCCCGCTGCGCCCCGCTTGCAGTCACCGCGCGGGCACACTGGAACCATGGATCCCGTTGACGCTTTGCGGCAGATCGCCTACTACAAGGACCGCAGCCGCCACGATCCCCGGCGGGTTATGGCGTATCGCAACGCCGCCGACATCATCGAAGGTCTCGACGACGCGGCGCGGGAGCGGCACGGCCAGGCCAACAGCTGGCAGTCGTTGCCCGGGATCGGGCCCAAAACCGCGAAGGTGATCGACCAGGCCTGGTCGGGCCGCGAGCCCGATGTCCTCGTCGAATTGCGTTCCACCGCAGAGGATCTCGGCGGCGGTGACATCCGTGCCGCGTTGCGCGGCGACCTGCATCTGCATTCGAACTGGTCCGACGGGTCCGCTCCGATCGACGAGATGATGGCGACCGCGTCCGCGCTGGGGCATGAGTACTGTGCGCTGACCGACCATTCGCCGCGGCTGACGATCGCCAACGGGCTGTCGCCGGAACGGCTGCGCGCCCAGCTCGACGTGATCGACAGGCTGCGTGACCAGTTCGCCCCGATGCGCATCCTGACCGGGATCGAGGTGGACATCCTCGAAGACGGCAGCCTCGACCAGGAGCCCGAGCTGCTCGAGCGCCTCGACGTCGTCGTGGCCAGCGTGCATTCGAAGCTGTCGATGGATGCCGCGGCGATGACGCGGCGCATGGTGCGGGCCGTGTCCAATCCCCATGCCGACGTCTTGGGCCACTGCACCGGCCGGCTGGTCTCCGGAAACCGGGGCATCCGGCCGGAGTCGAAGTTCGACGCGGAAGCGGTGTTCACCGCCTGCCGCGAGCACGGGACCGCGGTGGAGATCAATTCGCGGCCCGAACGGCGCGACCCGCCGACCCGCCTGCTCAAGTTGGCACTGGACATCGGCTGCGTGTTCAGCATCAACACCGACGCACACGCGCCCGGCCAGCTCGACTTTCTGGGCTACGGCGCTCAGCGTGCCGTGGACAACGGCGTGCCCGTCGACCGGATCGTCAACGCCTGGCCGGCCGACAAGCTGCTGGAGTGGGCGGGCTCGAATTGAGCCGGCTCAGACCCGCACGGCTTCCTCGGCATCGGGAACCGGTTCGTCTTTGCGGCCAGCACCATGCAGCACGTTGGCCCCGGCGACGGCCGCGCAGGTCGCGGCCGGAATGAGCAACGCGTAACCGCCCAACTCGGCGCCAAACACGATCCCGGCCACGCCCCCTCCCAGAAACAATAGGAGCGTCGTCACCAGAATCGCGGCATTCCATTTCTTGATGCCGTGTTGCCGACTGCGGCCGAGCATCAGCCCGAGGTCGGTGACCGTCCCGGTGAAGTGGGTGGTGCGGATCGCCATCCCGCGGAAGCTCGAGGTCATCCCGTTCTGGAGACCGAGGGCCGCGGCGGCCAACAGCGCCTGCACCGCGGTTAGCTCGACCCCCAGCGCATTGATCTGCCGCCTGACAAAGGTTTCCTCCACGCCGGCGGCGGCCAGCACCAGGAGGGCCGCCTCGGTGAGCAGCACGAAGGCGTGCCGGCGGCCCGCGAGGGCTTCGGTGGGCGCAAGAACCGCCCCGGCCACCGTCGCGCCCATCAGGAAGCCCAGAAAGATCGCACCGAGCACGTGGCCTTCATAGAGCCACGGGTTGGCCGTGTTCATGCCCAACTGCGTGGTGATCGCGGTGAGGTTACCGACCGGCAAGGCCAGGATCAGGAGTGCGACCGCGTTGACGAAACCCGCTGACAACGCCAATACGGCGCTGTAACCGAGCAGGATGCCTTCGCGGGGCGGGCCGCTTGCGCGGGCCTTGTCCGGCGGCGGCATCGTGTTCAGTTACTCACTTTCGAGGTCGGGTTTTCCCCAGCCTAGCTAGCGGGGCTTCGGACGCGCCACGGGCGAAGACCATCTCACATCAACCTCAAATCATTGAAAACATTTGCGGCGTAGGAGAATTCGAAACGAGGTGCAAACCGCTCAGTCGGGTAGGTGCGGCATCTCCAGCCCGGGGTCGCGGCCCACGAGCACCGCGGGCGTCAGCGCGGATTTGCCGTAGCGATCGCGCACCCGGTCGATCGCCGCATCGATCGAGAGCCGGTGCTCGTCGTTGTCGAAGGGGAGCGTCAGCTGCTGGGCGCCGCTTCGGTCGATGCCCGACACCGTGAAGCCGACCAGCGTGAGCCCGCGCTGGGCGATCAGTGGTGCGGCCGCCGCTACCAGCTGGCGCGCGGCGGCCAGGACCGGCTGCGTCGAGGACGTCGCCCACGGCAGCGTCCGCGACCGCGTCACCCGGCCGAAGTCGTCGAACCGTAGGCGCAGCGTCACCGTGCGCCCGGTGCGTCCGGCGACGCGCATCCGGCCGGTGATGCGGTCGATCAGGTTGACCACCACCGCGTCGATCTCGGCGGGTGACATCGTGTTGCCGGCGCGGCCCAGCGCGCGCTGCGCGCCCACCGACCGGCGACGCGCTCCGGTGGTCACCCGCCGGCGGTCGATGTTGCGGGACAGGGCGAACAGCTGGCGGCCCATCGCGCAGCCCAGCAGCGACGCCAGCGTCGATTCGCTCAGCTCGGCGACGTCGGCGACCGTCACCAGCCCGTGGGCGTGGAGTTTGTCTGCCGTCTTGGCGCCCACACCCCAGAGCCGCCGCACCGGCAGCGGGTGCAGGAAGGCCAGCTCCCGGTCGGGCGGGACCAGCAACAGCCCGTCCGGCTTGGCCTCCTGGCTGGCGACCTTGGCGAGGAACTTGGTCCGGGCGACGCCCACGGTGATGGGCAGCCCGACCCGCTCTCGCACGTCGGCACGCAGCCGCGCGGCGATCTGGACCGGTGTCCCGGAAACCCGGCGCAGCCCGCCGACGTCGAGGAACGCCTCGTCCACCGAGAGCGGCTCAACGATCGGTGTGCAGTCGCGGAACACCTCGAAGACCGCCTCGCTGGCGCGGCTGTAAGCCCGCATCCGCGGCGGCACCACCACGGCGTGCGGGCACAGCCGTCGCGCCTGGCCGCCACCCATCGCGGTGCGCACACCGTAGGCCTTCGCCTCGTAGCTGGCGGCGAGCACCACCCCACCCCCGACGATCACGGGGCGGCCCCGCAACGTCGGGTCGTCGCGCTGTTCGACGGACGCGTAGAAGGAATCCAGGTCCGCGTGCAGGATGGACGCATCACACCGCACGAACATATGTTCGCACGGGTGGGTGACGCCATCCGATGGTGGCGACCCGCTTCGCCCGGCTACGCCGCGCTTGCGATCGCCACCTAGCCGGTTTCGCCGTAGATGCTCGTCACCCAGATGTGGGTGAGGGTGTCGACGACCCGGTCCTCGTTGACCGCCGGCGTCTCGGCGGACAACGCGGCCATCATCGTGCGCTCGTTCATCTGGTTCAGTGAGGTCGCCAGGTCCGCCGCCGGAATCGTCTCCGGGGCGGCGCCGCGAGCGCGTTCCGCGGTGATCATGGTCGCCGTCTGATCGATCCACTTCTGCATGAACCCCAACCACACGACCCGCAACTCGGAGCTTGTCGCCAAGGCCTCGGTGGCGGCGCGGGCCAGCCGGCGGTGCGAACTGAACGCCTTGTAGAACGCCTTGATGCCGTTACGCCACACCCGGCGCGGATCCTCCGGCAGCCGTTGGACGGCCCCGTCGAACTCGGAGTCGGCGCGCGCGATCACCGGCTCCAGCAGGGAGAGCAGCACCGCTTCCTTGGACTTGAAATAGAAGTAGAACGTCGGGCGCGATAACCCCGCCCCTTTGGCCAGGTCGTCGACGGAGATGTCGGTGAACGAGCGCTGCTCCAGCAGCCGTTCGGCGGTCGCCAGGATCGCCTGTTCACGGTCGTCGCCGGAGGGGCGGATGGCGCGGCGGCCACGCAGGGCACGGGTCTGGCCGGCGGTAGTCACGCCCGTTACTTTACACAGCGTCGAAAGTTTCGACACAGCGTTGACTCAATCGACAGCACGTTGATAGCGTGGCCGCATGAGTGAGCACCTTGACGTGATCATCGTGGGCGCCGGCATCTCCGGGATCAGCGCGGCGTGGCACCTGCAGGAGCGCTGCCCGACCAAGAGCTACGCGATCCTCGAACGCCGCGACGACCTGGGCGGCACCTGGGACCTGTTCAAATACCCGGGCATCCGGTCGGACTCCGACATGTTCACCCTCGGGTTCCGGTTCAAGCCCTGGCGCTCGGCGCAGTCGATCGCCGAGGGCGCCGACATCAAGAACTACATCAAGGAGGCCGCGGTCGAGAACAAGATCGACCGGCACATCCGCTACCGCCAGCGCGTCGTCGCCGCCGATTGGTCCGACGCCGAGAACCGCTGGACCCTGATCGTCGAATCCGATGGCGACCAGCGCGAGCTGACGTGTTCGTTCCTGTTCGCCTGCACCGGCTACTACAACTACGACGAGGGATATTCGCCGACCTTCCCCGGCGCCGAGGACTTCGAGGGCAGGATCGTCCACCCGCAGCACTGGCCGGAGGACCTCGACTACACGGGCAAGAAGATCATCGTCATCGGCTCCGGAGCCACCGCGATCACGCTGATCCCGGCGCTGGTGAACACCGGCTCTGGCCACGTCACGATGCTGCAGCGCTCGCCGACGTACATCGGCTCGCTGCCCGGGATCGACCCGTTCGCCGAGCAGGCCAACCGGTTGCTGCCGGGCCGGCTGGCGCACATCGCGAATCGCTGGAAGGCCATCGCGTTCAGCACCTTCCAGTACCAGCTGTCGAGGAAGCGCCCGGCCTACATGCGCAAGACGTTGATGACCATGGCCAAGCGGCGCCTGCCGGAGGGCTACGACGTCGAAAAGCACTTCGGTCCGCGGTACAACGTGTGGGATCAGCGGCTGTGCCTGGCCCCCGACGGCGATTTCTTCCGCACCATCCGGCACGGCAAGGCCGACGTCGTCACCGACACCATCGACCGGTTCACCAAGACGGGGATCAGGCTCACCTCGGGCGAGGAACTGCAGGCCGACATCATCATCACCGCAACGGGATTGAACATGCAGTTGCTGGGCGGGGTGCGGCCCACCCGAAACGGGGAGCCGATCGAGCTGACATCGTTGATGACCTACAAGGGCCTGATGTTCTCCGGCGTGCCCAACTTCGCGATCACCTTCGGCTACACCAACGCGTCGTGGACCCTCAAGGCCGACCTGGTCTCCGAGTTCGTCTGCCGGCTGCTGAACTACATGGACGACAAGGGATTTGACTTCGTTGAGCCGCAGCACCCCGGCGCCGACGTCGACGAACTGCCGTTCATGGACTTCAACCCTGGCTATTTCCAGCGCTCGATGCACCTGCTGCCCAAGTCGGGGTCGCGCGCCCCATGGCGGCTCAAGCAGAACTACCTCTTCGACATGCGCACCATCCGGCGCGGCAAGGTTGACGACGAGGGCCTGCGATTCGCGAAAAAGCGTGCGCCGGTTGCGGTTTAGGGCTTGACGACGACGATGCCGTCGTCGTCGCTGTAGGCGATCTCACCCGGGACGAACGTCACCCCACCCAGCGTGACCTCGACGTCGCGCTCGCCGGCTCCGGTCTTGCTGCTCTTGCGGGGGTTGGTGCCCAGCGCCTTGATGCCGATGTCGAGGCCACGCAGCGCGGCGGCGTCACGCACCGCGCCGTTGACGATGAGGCCGGCCCAGCCGTTGGCGCGGGCCAGCTCGGCGATGACGTCGCCGACCAGCGCCGAGTGCAGCGAGCCGCCGCCGTCGATCACCAGCACGCCGCCCGCACTCGGCTGGGACAGCACGGATTTCAGCAGCGCGTTGTCTTCGAAGCAGCGCACCGTGCTGATCGGCCCGGCGAATTGGTGGCGGCCACCGAACTGGCGGAATTGGACGTCGCAACTGCGTACGTCGGGTCCGATGTCGTCGACGAGGTCGGCGGTCGGCTGGAATGACACGGTCACGCCTGACACGGTAGCGGCTACGCGCGCGCTCAGTGGCGCCGCAGCTGCCGGATCAACAGGATCGCCAGCAGGCTGACGGCCAGGGCGACGATCAACGGCACCGGCGACTGGCTCAGGACCGAACCGCGAACGTCGGGGGAAACCGGGTTGTTGGCGGCATCGACTGTGGATTTTGCTTGTGCCGCAGCGTCTTTGGCGGCCGCGGTGAGATCGCCGTTGCTTTCGATTCGCTGCTGCACCTCAAGCGGTGGCTCGGCGGCCTTCGCGGGGGGCTGGACGGCTTTGGCGGGTGCCTTCTTCGCCGGTGCCTTCTTCGCCGGTGCCTTTTTGGCGGGCGCCTTTTTCGCAGGAGCTTTCTTGGCGGGAGCTTTCGCGGCCTTCTTGACCGCCTTGGCCGGAGGCTTCTTTTCCGGCGGCGGGGTCGATGCGCCGTCGGGTTCGCTGTTGGGTTGGTCCTGCGGGTCTGCCATGCGGCCGCTCCTTGAGCAATCTTTCAGTAGTTCTCTAGCCGACGCGGGTTCTTCGAACCCATCATGCCAGCACGGGTGCGGGCGCCTCGGCCGCCGGTCACGGTCGGCGCCGCAGCGCCCACACAGCGCCTCCGGCGACGAGCACCGCCGCCACCACGACGAACGGCCACACCGGGACCGCCGAGTCCCGGCCTCCGGCGTGGTCCCCGCCCGCCGGAGGCCCCGGCTTGCCGGTGCCCGGCACGGTCAGCCGGAACGACCAGGATCCGGAGACCACGTGACCGTCGGCGGAGGTCACCCGGTAATTGACGGTGTAGGTCCCGGCCGGCCCCAGCGGCCGCAGGCCGATGCCGACCACCGCGCCCTGCACCGTGGGGTCGCCGGCGGACCACACGTTGCCGTCGGGCCCGACGACGGTCATGGCCGCGAACGTGGTCTGCAGCTGTTCGTTGAAGGTGGCGCTGACCTGCTCGGGACCGGTCGTGAGGATCGCTTTGTCGGCCGGATCGGTGGAGACGCGAGCGGCGTGCGCCGATGCCGCCGGCGCCGTCAGGGTGGCGATCATCAGCAGGGCGCCGACGCATGCGGCGGCCGCCAACCGCCTCATGTCCGTCGGCGGATCAGCGCAATGCAGACTCCCAGCGCGGCGAGGACCAGGGCCGCGCCGCCCAACAGTCGGGCGGTGTCGTCCGCGGATCTGGGCTGCGGCGGCGCGGTCGCCTGCTCGGCCGGCTGCCCGGGCGCCGGGTGGTGGTCGTGCGGCGCGACGGGTCCGGCGGCGAGTGCCAGCGTGGGCACCGGGTGTTCGGGTTCGCCGCCGCCGGGCTGCGGCGGCTGGTCCCACTTCACGACGGCTCCGTCCGAATAGGTCTGCGTGGCCGGGAAGCTGGCGGTCTCGGTGTCGGGCAGCTTCACCGAGATCCGGAACAGCGCGAACTGATCGGCCGCGATCCCGCCGCCCGGCGCGGCCGTCCACGTCACCGAGTGCACGGCGCCCGATGCCGCGTCGCGGTCGACCTTGATCGTCCACCCCGGCATGCTCTCGGCCCGCGCCGAGGCCACGTCGGGCAGGGCGACACTCAGAGCGGTGGTTAGCGCGCCCGTGTTGGATTCGTTGGGGACCTGAAAGGTGACGACTGCCATGGCGCCGCGCACCGCGTCGTCGCTGCTGGCGTGGACGTGTGCCCCGGCCGCCGGAAGGTGGGCCGCAGAGGCCAGGTAGAGGGCGACGGCGGCGGCCACCGCGATCGGGAGGCGGGCCAGCCTCGACAGTCTGCGCGGGCGCATCCGTGCGTCAGCTCAGCCCGAGCCGGGCCATCAGGTCCGCCTCGATGCCGTCGAGCTGCGACGAGATCGCGGCGTGGGCCGCCCGGCGTCGCGCGGCCGGCATGTTCTCCGCGGCGGTGACGGCCGCCGACAGGTCGGTGAGCCGCTCGGTGATGGCCGCTACGAACTGTTTGGTCTCGGCGTCCTTGGGCTTCTTGTCCTGCACGGCCCGCAGCGACTTCTCCGCTCCGGCGATCCGGGCGGACAGCTGCGCGCCGTGGCCGGAGAACTGCCCGATCTGGGCGAGAGGAATCCCGAGTCGATCCGCGCGGCGCTGATCGATCAGCGCACGCGCCGAGACCGCGCCGCGATAGATGACCGGCGTGAGGACCGGCGCGAGCAACCGGGACACGGTCAGCGCCCGCCTGATGCGCGCCGGCGAAAAGATCTTGCCCTCGCGCGCCGCTTTGAGTTCGGCCTCGGCGACCTTCAACGCGGTCCGGTCGCTGTCCCGTTGGGCCTTGATCTGCGCCCTGAGGGCCTTGGCCTCCGCACGTTGGGCCGCCTTGTAACGGCGGGTCTCGTTCCTGGCTGCGAGCTTGGCCTCCAGCTTCGCGCGGGCCTTGATCGCACGGGCTTCGGCGCGACGCGTCGCGCGACTCTTTCGCTTGCGGAACAGGCCCATACCCGGCCGCCTCCCCGGTCTCTCGTGGACTATCGCTTTCGCGCGTGCGCGATCCGTGAGCCAACCCTAATCGGAATGGGCGGGCGGGAGCCCTCCAGGTAGGGGCTGGCCAGCCGAGTGCGGGCGCGGGCTCGCGCTATGCGTCCAAGTGCTCCGCGCGGCGCAGCTCGTTGACCCGCTGCATGACCTCGTGCTGGGCCTCGGGGGATAACTCGGATGCGCGCAGGGCAATGCGGCGCACCCCGTCATCGCGAATCGTGGCCAGGAATGACAGCTCCTTGTCGAGCTTCTCGTAGTACTCGTCGTCGGTGAAGTAAGCCGGCTTGATGCGGAAGAAGTTGGCCAATGCGGCCATCGTCGTCGCCGACGGGTTGGTGCGGTTGCCCGACCGCAACTGCGAGAGGTACGGAGCCGACATCGTGACGCCCTCAGCCTTGAGCGCCGCGATCACTTCCGCGGAGGTGTGCGGCCCGCGCCCGGGCGGATACACCGTGTCGAACAGGCGGTTCAGGCGAGCAGCGAACGTCGTGCTCATTGGATATGACCTCCACTTGGCTGTAGAAGTGAACTATTACCTAGGTGTATTTGCTGATCATGGTAGCGAGGGTTGGTGTACCTATCCAGGTGCAAACCCCCACGTATTCGGGCCGGGCGTAGCTGTAGCTTGCCGGTGCCACACTTGACGAGCGTCTAACTGATTCGCTGGGGTGTCCACTAAATCTGCGAAACTCACAGGTTATCCGCAGAATCCGGCCTTCCGGCCAAGGTGGCGGGGCGGCGGCGCCGCGCTCGGCGAAGTGTAGAATGCGGACGTGCTGGGCAGGCGCACCGCAACGCGGCAGCAATTTATGCTTGCTTAACGCCTTATTTGCTGTCGGGTCGTTACCGCGCCCGGAATTCGGCGCGTGTGGCCGTGTCGGGGATGCGAATCGGCGTTCGTCGCGCGTTATCAGCCGCCGACTGCCGGCCGGGCCACGCGGGGTGGCGTGCGCGAAGCGGCCGACCTGACCGCGACCCCTTCAGACCGACCGGACCGGCACGCGGGACGGGCGGTAGTGCGAGCACCGGGTCGAACGATTACGCGGCAAGCAGCATCGCCAGAATCGCGGTGTCCGGGTGGGAGATGGGGTCCACGCCGACTCGGCTCACCATGGACGTGATGGTCCCGTCCGCCTCGGCCTCCACCCAGGCCGCCCGATGCTCGAGTCCCAGATACGGCAACCCGGGCAGCAGGACGCATCCCGACGCCGCGCCGCTGCATTCCGGCAGGGAAGGGGTGGTCTCCGAGGGAGGATGCAACATCAGCAGCGCCGGTGGCTGGTGATCGGCGAAATAGCCTGGCTGGATTGCCGATTCACCGAAGACGGTGCCCTCGGCGAGCACCAGGCCGACGGTGCCCGGCTCGGGGGCGTCGGGTAACTCCTCCCGGGCGCCGAACACCGTTGTCGTGGAGAGCAATCCGGGAAGTGACGCCACCCTGACCGCGACCATCAGCAACTGGGCCCACTCTTTGGTCGAATCGGGCCAACGCCCGGAGATCACAAACCCTTTCAGGGCACCACGAGCATGGAAAGGGGAAACCCCTATCGGGCGGTCAGACCCAGTCTCCATTTTCGACCTCCGCGCGACGCCTCCATCCGATTAACCACACTGGTAGCTCGAATGATTAAGCATGCCTGCGGGTTCGGCGCCGTGCAACCCGACACGGCCAGTGGCGCACATGTTCTCGGAATGCCCGATTTCTAGCCGGACAAACGACAGGGGCGCCGCGCATGCCGCGCGACGCCCCTGCCGATCGAGGTGGACTCAGCCGAAGATCAACCCGCCGGTCTTCGACGTGGCCGCCGCGTACCGCTTTTGCACGTCGGCCCAGTTGACGACGTTCCAGAACGCCTTGACGTAGTCCGCCTTGACGTTCTTGTACTGCAGGTAGAAGGCGTGCTCCCACATGTCGACCTGCAACAGCGGAATGATGCCGAGCGGGACATTGGCCTGCTGGTCATACAGCTGGAAGGTGAGCAGTCGATCGCCGAGCGTGTCATAGCCCAGCACCGCCCAGCCCGAACCCTGAAGGCCATTGGCGGCCGCGCTGAACTGGGCGCGGAACTTGTCGAACGACCCGAACTGGTCGTCGATCGCGGCGGCCAGGTCGCCGGTGGGCTTGTCGCCGCCGTCCGGCGACAGATTCTTCCACCAGATCGAGTGGTTGACGTGGCCGCCGAGATGAAACGCAAGGTTCTTTTCGTTCAGGAAGATCGCGGCGTGGTCGTCGTTGGCGCGCGCCTCTTCGAGTTTGGCAACGGCGTCGTTCACGCCCTTGACGTACGTGGCGTGGTGCTTAGTGTGATGGATCTCGTTGATCTGACCCGAGATGTGCGGTTCCAACGCTGCATAGTCCCAGTCCAAATCGGGCAGGGTGTATTCAGCCACGGCGTTCCTTTCTTCGATTGTCTACTAACGCTCATTCGCGCGGGCCTGCCACGCGGCGGCCAGCCGTAGACAACCCTGCTCCATGACTGCACGGACCGCAAGAATGGCTATCAGCCCCGAAGGCGGATACCCGCTCGGCGGCGAATCAAGACAGTTGGGATCAAGACAAAACGATGAGGGCGAGGACCGCCAGCAGCGCGAGGGCGATCAGCCCGGCACGTAAGGCGGCGACGCTGTAGCTGTGGTTCCACGCGGGCGAGCCGGAGTACGACCTCGAGGGGGCCGGTGAACCCGGACCGAACGAATGCGTGGCCATCAATCGCCTTTCACCCGCTCCTCACCCCGCGACAGTGAGGTGAGTCACAAACAATTTTTCGCGAACGCGATCATAACGCCTCAGGGCGGGCTTGGAAAACGACGCACTGAACTGCGGGTTGGCGCAGGTGATCGGCCGCAGAATGTGACCGGCGGTCACTCGCGCTGCGCTTCGGGTGCTTAGCAAGGCAACCCATTTCGCTCGACGGCGGTGGCGGGCTGTCCATGGCAAGACAAAAAGACCGCGGTGTTATCCACATGTCGAACCACGGCTAGCCGGTAGTGCTGTAGTAATGCTTCCCTTACCCACCGTCCGCGTGTGGATAAACCTGTGGAAACTGTGGATAGCCATGGGCGTTGGGTAGATAGCCGACTGGGCTCAGCTCGGCCGGCCCGCCGTGTCCCGCGGCGCGCATCGTCGCGAGGGGGCGTTGGATTGCCCGCTCCTCAGCCCGCCGCGTCCCGCGGCGCGCATCGTCGCGAGGCTAGGCTAGTCCGGTGATCCAGGTGTGCTCCCAATGCGGCACGCGGTGGAACGTGCGCGAGCGGCAACGCGAGTGGTGTCCCCGCTGTCGGGGAGCGCTGATGGCGCCCTTGGCGGACGCGCCGGCGCCCGACCCGCGGTGGGGCGCAACCAACGCCGCGCCGGCGCCACGGCCGTCCGCGCCGCCGAGTTGGCAGCGCACCCCGCCGCGGCTGCCCCCGGGCTTCCGCTGGATAGCGGTGCGCCCGGGCGCCGCTCCGCCCACCAGGCGCGGACGGCGTCCGCTCGGCCCCACGCCGCGTTATGCCGTGATCCCGCGCTGGGGCCTGGCCGACCGCATCGAGCCAACGCCGGCGGCCGCCCAAACCGCGGCGCACGCGCCGTCGGCGCCGAGGATCCGCACCACGCTGTTCGTCAGCGTCCTCACCCTCGGCATAGCCGCTCTGATCTACGCGGTGCGGTACGTGCTGTTGATCATCAATCGGAACACCTTGTTGAACTCCTGGGTCGCCGCCGGGGCGGACTGGCTCGGCATCCTGGCCAGCGTCGCCGCGATCGCGGCGGTGTTTACTTCCGGCGTGATGCTGATCCGCTGGCTGATCGCCCGCCGCGCCGCCGTGTTCGCGCACCACGGTCTGCCCGAGCCGCGGTCCACCCGAACGCTGTGGGCGGGGTGCATCGTGCCGCTGGCCAATCTGTTGTGGGCGCCGGTCTACGTCATCGAGCTGGCGATCCTGGAAGAGCACTACGGCCGGATACGTCGACCCATCGTCCAGTGGTGGATCGCGTGGGTCGCCAGCTACCTGGTCTCCGTCTTCGCCATGGCGACCAGCTTCGCCAGGGATGCCCAGGGCATCGCCAACAACACGATGACGATGGTTTTCGCCTAC
The DNA here is from genome assembly GCF_001667785.1 of Mycobacterium sp. E3247. Taxonomy (NCBI): domain Bacteria; kingdom Bacillati; phylum Actinomycetota; class Actinomycetes; order Mycobacteriales; family Mycobacteriaceae; genus Mycobacterium; species Mycobacterium sp. E3247. The sequence goes on from NZ_LZJG01000487.1 coordinate 13,061, forward strand.
CTGCTCGCCGCGCTCACCGTGGCCGCCGCGGCCCGGGTCTTCGAGGACTTCGAGCGCAAACCGGTCGAGCGGCCCGCGCACCGCTGGGTCGTGGTCTCCAACGACTCGGCGCCGACATCGCGCCCGGTTGAGCTGGAGGGTCAGGAAGCGGCAGCATTAGGCGTATGACGTGGGCCGAGGAGGTGCTCGCCGGGCACCCCTTTGTGGTAGCCCACCGCGGCGCGTCGGCCGCCAGGCCCGAACACACGCTGGCCGCCTATGACCTCGCCCTCAAGGAAGGCGCCGACGGCGTGGAATGCGACGTGCGCCTGACCCGCGACGGCCACCTGGTGTGTGTCCACGATCGCCGGCTGGACCGGACCTCGACCGGGGCCGGCTTGGTCAGCACGATGACCCTTGCCGAGCTGCGTGAGCTCGAGTACGGGGCGTGGCACGACAGCTGGCGCGAAGACGGCACCCACGGTGACACCAGCCTGCTGACACTGGACGCCCTGGTCTCGCTCGTTCTGGACTGGCGGCGGCCGGTCAAGCTGTTCATCGAGACCAAGCACCCGGTCCGCTACGGCTCGCTGGTGGAAACCAAGCTGCTGGCGCTGCTGCACCGGTTCGGCATCGCCGCCCCTCCCTCCGCCGACCGGTCCCGCGCGGTGGTGATGTCGTTCTCGGCGGCCGCGGTCTGGCGGATCCGGCGGGCCGCCCCGCTGCTGCCGACCGTGCTGCTCGGCAGGACCGCGCGCTACTTGACCAGCGGCGCGGCCACCGCCGTCGGCGCCACCGCCGTCGGGCCGTCGCTGGCGACGTTGAAGGAATATCCCCAGCTCGCGGACCGCGCGATCGCCCAGGGCCGGGCCGTGTACTGCTGGAATGTCGACGAGTATGACGATCTCGACTTCTGCCGTGATGTCGGGGTGGCGTGGCTCGCCACCCACCACCCGGGCCGGACGAAGGCCTATCTGCAGAACGGCCGCGGCGGCGAGGGGTGCGACTAGTCCGGCGGAGCCGTCGGCACGGGCGCGTCGGAGGCCAGCGCCTCGAACAACCGGCTGGCCTCGTCGTGGTTCCACACCACTACCGATCCGGCGTCGCCGTTGGTGAACTCCCCGATCGGGACGGTCATGGCGGTGGGGGAGCCGTGCAGTCCCCAGCCGAGGCGGGCCAGGTCCCAGACATGGTCGCCGCGGTCAACGGTCAGGGCGTCGGCGACCGCGCGCGGCACCGAGTACCAGCGCCACGGGTTCAGCCACACCGCGGGGCTGCCGGCTGCGCGCAGCAGCGCCGCGACGAATTGCCGCTGGTTGACCATCCGGTCCAGGTCCGCCCGCGGGGTGTCGCGCGTCCGGACGTATCCGAGGGCGTTGCGGCCGTTGAGCTTCTGGCAGCCGGCGGGCAGGTTGATCCCGGCCAAGGGGTCGTCAAGCGGAGCCGTCGGACACACCGTCACCCCGCCCAGCGCGTCGACCACGCCGGCGAACCCGCCGAATCCGATCTCGGCGTAGTGGTCGAGGCGCAACCCCGTGGCCTGTTCCACCGTCTGAACCAGCAAGCCGGCCCCGCCCATCGCGAAGGCGGCGTTGATCTTGTCCTTGCCGTGGCCGGGAATGGGGACGTAGGAGTCCCGCGGTATCGACACCATCGTCACCCGCCCGCCGGACCACAGCTCGGGCAGGTGTACCAGCAGGATGGTGTCGGTCCGGCTGCTGCCGATGTCACCGCCGGTGGCCAGGTTCTCCTGCTGCTCGGGGCTGAGGCCTTGGCGGCTGTCCGAGCCGACGAGCAGCCAGTTCGTCCCCCGGCCTGGTCCGGGGCGTCCCGGATAGTCGGTGAGAACGTCGTCGCGGTGCAGCCTGCTGTCGAACCACACGGCCCCGCATACCGCACCTATGCCGACCAGCAGGACGCCGATCACCAGGGTCGAGGCGAACGCCCGCGTCCAGCGGCGCCAGCCGCGCCTGCGACGTGGCCCCGGCGCGGTGGGCCGGGGCGGCGGGCCGGGCGGTTGTCGGGTGCGCGGCGCCGATGGGACGGGGCGCGGCGTCTGGGGTGCTGGAGGGGGTGGCGTCGGCCGACGCAGCGGCGTGGTCTGTTCGGCCGGTGTCGGGGGGTGGGCCCCGCGGCGAATCACCGGCGACGGTTCGGTACGCGGCTCGGGCCGCTGCGCTGGTCGATCGCCGTTCACCTGGTTAACGTACGCGGCCGGTCGGCCCGACACGACCGGTTGGGCTACCGGCGGGCGTGCAGGCCGTTGATGAACGGACACCCCATCAGCACCCGGATGGCCTGGCTCAATCCGGTCATGTCGTCCACCGGCTTGTGGAAGGGCAGCCGGACGTCGTGGTCGCGGTCCTTGCCTTCGACGCGGAACCGCACGCCGTAGCGGTCGATGCCGAGGGGGCGGACCTGCCCGCGACGCAACGGCGCCGGGAGCCGGGACACCAGCCGCGCAACCACGTCGCTGTGGGCGGTGTCCAAGTGCCACAGCAGGTTCGACTCGATCTCACAGAACGGGTCGGGCCGGGCCGCCAGGAGATCCTCGACGCTGACCGGCTCGGCGCCGGTGGCGTCGGTGACGACGACGGACGCGATCTCCAGCCGGACCAGCGTGTACCGGGGTTCCTGCCCGTCCGATGGCGCGCACCTCGGGGTGTCGACCTGGAGCAACGCCGGGTGTGGCCACTCGGCGGCGATCAGGTCGACCGTCTCGGCGACCTCGGCCGGGTGGAATTCGTGCAGACGCCCGCGCACCCACACCAGTGAGCGCACCGGCTCCCGCAGCGGCAGCGGCGCGTAGTCGGTCAACTCGAGCAGCGCCTGCGATCCTGCGACCCCGCGTTGGGGGTGGCCGTCGCTCTCACTCGGGAGCGCCAGCGCGAACGACCCGTCGGGCAGGAGGTGATGGATGGGCGTCACGACCGGGTCCTGGCGCGGGTGCGCGGTTTCCAGCGCCAGGAGGGCTCCGCCGGCGCGCACGCACGCGCTGCGGATCCGTTCGGCCGTTGTCGGGGCGGGGCACGTCAGCGGTAACACTATTCTCCTCAAATTAGGTAAGCCTAAGTTAACTTAAGTCGGGGGATGCCGCAAGGAGCGGTTTGGCGACGGTCGCCGCTAGGGTTGGGGCGTGGTCCGCATCGCTTATCTCGGTCCGGAAGGGACCTTCACCGAGGCGGCGCTGGCGCAGATCACGGCCGCCGGCCTGATCCCGGGCCAGCCGCCCGGCGAGGTCCGGCGCCTGCCGATCGACAGCACCGCCGCGGCGCTGGACACCGTCCGTGATGGCGGTGCCGAATACGCCTGCGTGCCCATCGAGAACTCGATCGACGGCTCGGTGACCCCCACGCTCGACAGCCTGGCCATCGGCTCGCCCCTGCAGGTGTTCGCCGAGACCACCCTGGACGTCGCCTTCACGATCGTCGTCCAGCCCGGTCGCGCCGCCGCCGATGTGCGCACGCTGGCGGCGTTTTCCGTGGCGGCGGCGCAGGTGCGGCATTGGGTCGCGACCCACCTGCCCGACGCCGAGCTGCGGCCCGCCTACTCCAACGCTGACGCGGCTCGTCAGGTGGCCGAAGGTCAGGCCGACGCCGCGGTGACCTCGCCGCTGGCCGCGACCCATTGGGGGCTGGCCGCACTGGCCAGCGGCGTGGTCGACGAGGCCAACGCGTGCACCCGCTTCCTCCTGGTCGGCCCGCCGGGCCCGCCGCCGGCCCGCACCGGCGCCGACCGGACGTCGGTGGTGCTGCGCATCGACAACGCGCCCGGTGCGCTGCTGGGCGCGCTGACCGAATTCGGGATCCGAGGCATCGACCTGACCCGGATCGAATCCCGCCCGACCCGGACGGCACTGGGCACCTACGTGTTCTTCGCCGACTGCGTGGGCCACATCGACGACGACGCGGTGGCCGAGGCACTCAAAGCGCTGCACCGGCGTTGTGCAGATGTGCGATATCTGGGATCTTGGCCGACGGGCTCGCCCGCGGGTGTGCTCCCGCCGCCCGCCGACGAGGCGGCCCGCTGGCTGTCGCGGCTCCGAGAGGGCAAACCGGAAACCACTGCCGGGGGGGTCGAGCTATGACCGGCCGGCTGGTGTTACTGCGACACGGCCAGTCCTACGGCAACGTCGAGCGCAGGCTGGACACCCGCCCCCCGGGGGCCGAGCTGACGCCGCTGGGCCGCGACCAGGCCCGCGCCTTCGCCCGCGGTGCGGGACGCCCGGCGCTGCTGGCTCACTCGGTGGCGATCCGCGCGTCGCAGACGGCGGGGGTCATCGGCGGCGAACTGCAGATGGCCGCCACCGAGGTCGCCGGGATCCACGAGGTCCAGGTCGGCGGGCTGGAGAACCGCAGCGACGACGACGCGGTCGCGGAGTTCAACGCGATCTACGAGCAGTGGCACCGCGGTGACCTCGATGTCCCGCTGCCCGGCGGGGAAACCGGCAACGACGTCCTGGACCGCTACGTGCCGGTGCTGACCGACCTGCGGCTGCGCTACCTCGACAACCATGACTGGACCGGCGACATTGTCGTCGTCAGCCATGGCGCCGCCATCCGGCTGGCCGCCGCGGTGCTGGCCGGGGTGGACGCCGGCTTCGCGCTGGACAACCACCTGGACAACGCCGAATCGGTGGTGCTGGCTCCCATCACCGACGGGCGCTGGAGCTGCGTGCGGTGGGGCAGCCTGACGCCCCCGTTCTACCCCGAGACCGAGGCGACCCCCGTCGCGGACGCGGTGCACTCGAGCACCGACCCGATGGGCTGACGGTCGATCAAACGGCCAGCGCGACGGATTCGAAGCAATCGCAGCCGACCGCGTCGCAGTCGACGACGAAGGCGTGCGGCAACAGCTCGGGGCTGAAGCAGTCCGGCTCCGTGCATTCCGAGCGGCGCAGGGCATGGCGAATGATGGTGCCGTGACAGTGATATAGACCCGCCCGGCAGTCGCGGCAGTCAGCACTCATGAGCCGTTCATAGCACCGGGCGCGGACAAATCCGGGATGCCGCGCCCGGAAAGCCGGCGCGGCTTAGGTGTCAGGCCCAGCCCAGCTCTTCCAGCCGGTCGTCGTCGATGCCGAAGTGGTGGGCGATCTCGTGGATCACCGTGATCGCCACCTCCTCGACGACCTCGTCGTCGGATTCGCAGACGTCCAGCAGCGCCTCGCGGTAGATGGTGATCGCGTCGGGCAGGGACCCGGCGTAGTCGGAGTCGCGGTCGGTCAGGGCGACCCCTTCGTACAGCCCGAGCAGTTCGCCGTCCTCGGGGTGGCGATCTTCGACCAGGACGACGACGTTGTCCATCGCCGCCGCCAGCTCGGGCGGGATCAGGTCGAGCGCGTCGGAAACCAGTTCGTCGAACCGCTGCGGGTCCATCCGCGCGGGCACTCGGTCAGCCCCCGGGTGCCGGCCCTGGAGGCGGTGCCTCCCCCGCCGCGGGGGGCGCTCCGGCGTCCTGGGGAGGAGGAGGCGCCTGGGGCGGCGCCCCGGCATCCGCGGGCGGCGGCGCCTGGGGGGCCGGGGAATCCGATGCGGGCGCCTGGGAGGGCGTCACCACGGGCTGCTGCCCGGGAAGATGTTGATTGTTCGGCGGGATCTCCGGGGCGGAGCCGGTCTGGGTCGACGGCGACTGGGCCGGCACCTGCAGCGGAATCGGTGGCATCGTGAGCCGCTCTTCGGGAATGTCGGGCGGCGGCACTGGCGGCTGGCCGTTGATCAGCAACTGACCCTTGGCGCTGTTGACCAGCGTGGCCCAGCCGCCGTTGCCCAGCGTCGCGCCGATGCTGCAGGCGACCTCGCGGCTCCCGGCCGTCCAGCTGGCCAGCGGCACGGTGGGGTAGATCAGCGTCAAAGTGGTGGTGCGCAACTTGACCGGAGCCAGGTAGGCATCAGTCATCTTGGTGCACTGATCTTTGATGAAGCCGTCCTGGTCGGGCTCCGCCGGCAGCGCGCCGGGGAACTTCTCGGCCAGGTTGACCGTGCCCGTCACCTCCATCGCGTGCGGCGCGCCACACTCCACCGGGGCGTCGATCGGCTGGTTGGTGGTCGAGTCGATGCCCAGGCACGTGCCGGCCGGCCAGACCTTGGACTGGTCGACGTCGGCGACCTTGCCCTTGAAGGCCTGTTGCTGGTTGTTGGTCCCCGGCAGCTGCAGACCGCAGAGCATGCGGCGCTCGCCGGACTGGCGCCAGGCCCGGTCGCCTGGCCACAGCAGGCTGACGGTGAACTTGCTGTTGGGATCGAACTTGGGACCCAGGTAGTTGCGCACGGCGGACTCGCACTGTTCCTGGGTGATCTGCTGAATGCGAGCGGGCGACGGGGGAGCCGCGTTAGGGCCGTACTCGGAGCCCGGGAACGTCCGCATGTCGATCGATTCGGCGACCTCGAACTTGTGATCGTCGGTGCAGTTGACGATCTTCGCCGACTCCGGGGTGGCGTCCGGCCACGTCAGGCAGTCACCGCTGGCCGCCTTGTTGAAGGCGGCGTCGCTCTTGGTTCCGGTGGTGGGCACCGGGTTGCCGTCGAGGTAGCCGGAGAACCGGCCCGCCCCGGTGCCGCCAACCGGCAGCGCCGTGACCAGGCCGGCGATCAGCAGGGCACCCAGCGCGGTGAGCAACAGAGCACGCCTGGTCGCCTGGGCCTGCAGACTCCGCGGCCACCGGAAGCCGGCCTGCGGCTGTTCCGGCGCGGCGGTGGAGGCCTGCGGGGCCTCCGTCTCGGGCGCTTGCGACATCGGCTCCATTCTGACAGGAGCGCTTGTGCCACGTGACAAAAGTTACTGATGTGAGTCCTGGGATGTTGCGGGTGGGACGCTGTGCCACCGGCCCGGAAGTGAAAAAGTAGTCTCAGGGCCGTGATCGACCTGAAGCTGCTCCGGGAAGACCCCGACGCCGTGCGCCGCTCCCAGCTCAGCCGTGGGGAGGACCCGGCGCTGGTCGACGCCCTGCTGCAGGCCGACACCGCCCGCCGGGCGGCGATCTCGTCGGCGGACGCGCTGCGCGCGGAACAGAAATCCGCCAGCAAGAGCGTCGGCTCCGCGTCGCCCGAGGAGCGCCCGGCCAGGCTGGCGCGCGCCAAGGAGCTGGCCGAGCAGGTCAAGGCCGCCGAAGCCGAGCAGGCCGAGGCCGAGGCGGCGTTCACCGCGGCGCACATGGCGATCTCCAACGTCGTCATCGAGGGGGTGCCCGCCGGCGGGGAAGACGACTATCGCGTCCTCGACGTCGTGGGCGAACCAGCGGCCATCGACAACCCGAAAGACCACCTCGAGCTCGGCGAATCCCTGGGACTCATCGACATGCAGCGGGGCGCCAAGGTATCGGGATCGCGCTTCTACTTCCTGACCGGCCGGGGCGCGCTGCTGCAGCTGGGGCTGTTGCAGCTGGCGCTGCGCCTGGCCGTCGACAACGGCTTCATCCCGATGATCCCGCCGGTGTTGGTGCGCCCGGAGGTGATGGCCGGCACCGGTTTCCTGGGCGCCCACGCCGACGAGATCTACCGGGTGGAGGCCGACGACCTCTATCTGGTCGGCACCTCCGAGGTGCCGCTGGCGGGCTACCACGCCGACGAGATCCTGGACCTGTCCGGCGGGCCGCTGCGCTACGCGGGCTGGTCGTCGTGCTTCCGGCGGGAGGCGGGCAGCTACGGCAAGGACACCCGCGGCATCATCCGGGTGCATCAGTTCGACAAGGTCGAGGGGTTCGTCTACTGCACCCCCGCCGAGGCCGAGGCCGAACACGAACGGCTGCTCGGCTGGCAACGCGAGATGCTGGCCCGCATCGGGGTGCCGTATCGGGTGATCGATGTCGCCGCGGGCGATCTCGGCTCGTCGGCCGCGCGCAAGTTCGACTGCGAGGCCTGGGTTCCGACGCAGGGCACCTACCGCGAGCTGACGTCGACGTCGAACTGCACCACCTTCCAGGCGCGCCGGCTGGCGACGCGCTACCGCGACGAGGGCGGCAAGCCGCAGACCGCGGCCACGCTCAACGGCACGCTGGGCACCACCCGGTGGCTGGTCGCGATCCTGGAGAACCACCAGCAGCCCGACGGCAGCGTGCGGGTGCCCGACGCGCTGGTGCCGTTCGTGGGCACCGAGCTGTTGGAGCCGGCCGGCTAGTGGCGATGGCAAGCGCGGCGTAGCCGGGCGTAGCGGGTCGCCATCATTGGCTAGTGGCGATCGCAAGCGCGGCGTAGCCGGGCGCTGGGGGTGCCCCCGCGGAGCTGGGGGACGGGTCGCCATCATTGACTAGAGACGCCGGGCGCCCGGGGTGTGCCCGAATGCCCGCCGATAGGTGTCGATGAAGGCGCTCGGTGTGGCCCAACCGCATTCGGAGGCCACCGATGTCACATCGCGGCGCTCGGTGAGCAGCACCAGGGCGTGCTGCAGCCGCAGCTGGGTACGCCACTGCGGAAACGTCATCGCCAGCTCCTCGCGGAACAGGCGGCTCAGCGTGCGCTGGCCCACGCCGATCCGATCGCCGATCTGCCGCAACGTCAACGGTTCGCGCAGATGGTCGGCGATCAGCGCGCACGCGTCCCGCAGCCGGCCGTCTGCGGGGGTGGGAATCCACAGTGGCTCAACGGCGCTCGTCGCCTGCAACTGATCGTGCAGCACGGCCAGCATCCGGTGGTGCTCGCCGGTGTCGGTTGCGCCGGTTCGCGAACAGGCGATGATGAGTTCGCGCATCAACGGGTTGACCGCCAGCACGGCCGGTGCGCCGGGGCCGCGGCGATAGCGACCGGGATCCAGTGCGACGCCGTGAAATTGCGTGTGGCCGTGGAACTTGTGTTCATGCCAGCACCCCGCCGGTATCCAGATGGCCCGATTCGCAGGCGTGATCCAGGTTCCCGCCGGTGTGGTGACCGAGACCGCACCCGAGGACGGGTAGACGATCTGGTGCAAGGGATGGCGGTGCCGCTCGATCCGGGCACCCGGCGGCAGAGCCAGCGACGATGTCGCCGGCCCGTGATGGCTGATTTCCGACATAAGTCGGCAAGATATCGGAAGTGCGCCTTCCTCAGGTGCGCCTAACGTCGTGGTTATGGGAATGAATCTTTTGCACCGGCGCCGATGTAGCTCGGCGGCCTGGCAGAAAGCGGTGGCGGGGCGGCTGTTGCCCTGGGCGTTGGACGGCGTCGAATTAGGTTCGCGGACTTTGGAAATCGGCCCGGGCTATGGGGCGACGACGCGCGCCTTGCTGGACAGGGCCGATTCGCTCACCGCAGTCGAGGTCGACGCCGCGATGGCCGACCGCCTCGAGCGCCGCTACGGCGACCGGGCCCGCATCATCCACGGCGACGGCGCGGACACCGGGCTGCCCGCCGATCACTTCACCTCGGTCGTGTGCTTCACGATGCTGCACCACGTGCCCAGCACCGAATTGCAGGACCGGCTCTTCGCCGAGGCGCTCCGGGTGCTGCGGCCGGGCGGGGTGTTCGCCGGCAGCGACGGTGTCCCGTCGCTGTCCTTCCGGCTGCTGCACATCGCCGACACCTACAACCCGATCGCGCCCGCTGATCTGGGCGCGCGGTTGCGCAACGCGGGATTCGTCGATGTCCAGATCCACCCCTCAGGTGGGCGGCAACGGTGGCGTGCCGTCAAACCGACCTGAAGGTGGGGCTGCCCGCCTCGAGCGGAACCCGGGCGGCACGCGCGGTGAAGCTGATCGCGTGATACCAGCCGCACAGCATCGTGAGGTCGAGGATCTGGCTTTCGTCGAATTCGGCGCGCAGCGCCATCCAGAGGGCATCGTCGATGTCTCGACGGTCGTAGAGCGAATCCACGGCACGGACGAGTAGGCGATCTCGCTCGGCCGTCCAGCACGGATCGTCGGCGCCGCCGTGGGTCAGGGAGTGGATCTGCGTGCGATCGAGACGGGCCTTGTCCGCGAAAAACGCGACGTGCACGCCCCATTCGTACTCGCAGCCGCAGCGAGCGCAGGTGCGGTCGATCACGATCTCGCGGTCGCGAAGGGACAGCGACAACGCGCGGCTCAGCTCGTAACCGCCCCAGCGCGTCATGGCCTCGGCCATCGGCATGTTGCGCACCACGACGCGAAACAGGGCGATGGGCGGCACGTCCGGCGGCATCATCTTCTGCAGTAGGGCCGCCACCGCGGCCTCGTATGGCGGGTCGAGGGCGTCGATGCGAGGCGTTACTATTTCCGTAACCATGGACAGGAAAGCTACGTTACGGAATCCGAAACGTCAATCGCTGGCTCGACCGGGGCGCCCCGTGCGGGGGTCGACGACCGGGCGGCCACTCATGGCGGCCCTCGACCTCCTCGGGCGGCGCTGGTCGCTGCGGATCCTGTGGGAGCTTCGCGACGGACCACTGGGGGCGAGGTCCTTGCGGGAGCGCTGCGACGGGATGTCTCCCAGCGTCTTGTATGACCGTCTCGGCGAACTGTCGGACGCGGGCCTGGTCGTCCAGCGCGACGATCAGTCTTACGAGCTCAGCGAAGCCGGCCGGTCGTTGGGCGAGGCGCTCGATCCCCTCGACCGGTGGGCCCGGCGCTGGGCGGACGGAAACTAGGCGTCCACCGTCTCGCGGGCTTGTTGGTGCCGGCGCTGCCGCTCCATGGTGGCGAAGTAGAAGGCGAACCCGAACGTGAAGCTGGTGAAAAGGCTCGACACAAAGAACAGCCACGGGTGCTTCAGCCCGCGGCGGTAACCGTCCACGATGGTAAACAGCGGCAGCAGAATGACATTCGCGATCGTGTAATCCTGGCTGGCGGAGTCCGCGGCGGGATTGGTGAACATCAGCCTGATGTATTCGGCCCAGCTGCCGTGCTCGCCCCACAACGGATTGGTGGACCCGTGCGAGTACTGCTGGACGTAGGTGATGTTGAAGTACCAGCCCAGGACCACCGAGCCGATGCCGATGACGTAGTACAGGCATTCCAGCGGGGTGAACAGCGGCCCGCCGGCCGGCCGGGCGAACACCTTCGAGTTCGAGGCGGCGATCCAGCCGATGACACCGAACCCGAGCACTGCATGCACAAGAAGCGAGACCATGGGCGCAGTCTCACCCCGAAGCCAAAGTTTTGTCAATACTGACAAAAGGTGGTTGCGGTACCTTACTTGCATGGTCAGGCCGGCGCAGACGGTGCGCAGCGAGCGCACGCGGGAGGCGTTGGTCCAGGCGGCCATGGTCCGGTTCCTCGCCCAGGGCGTCGAGGAGACGTCGGCCGAACAGATCGCGGCGGACGCCGGGGTGTCGCTGCGGACGTTCTATCGGCACTTCAAGTCCAAGCACGATCTGCTGTTTGCCGACTACACCGGGCTGAACTGGTTTCGGGCCGCACTGGACGCCCGGCCCGCCGACGAGGCGATCATCGATTCGGTGCAGTCGGCCATCTTCTCGTTCCCCTATGACGTTGAGGCCGTGACGAAAATCGCCGCACTGCGGGGCGGCGAGCTCGACCCCGGCCGCATCGTGCGCCACATGCAGGAGGTCCAGGCCGACTTCGCGGGTGTCATCGAGACGCAGTTGCATCGGCGTAGCTGTACGGCCGCCGGGACGCTGGACGGGCGATTGCGTGCCGCGGTGATCGCGCGCTGCATCGCGGCGGGCGTCTTCGGTGCGATGGAGTTCTGGATGCTGGGCGACGACCGGTCGCTGGGCGAACTGGCGCGGATGTGTCACGCGGCGCTGGAGTCGCTGCACGCGGGCATCACCGACGCCTGGACCACCGACCGCGGATAAAAGTTTCGTCATAATTGACAAAACTTCGGCGCCGTGTCAGCCTCCTCTCGTGGAGGGCAGGAACATGACACGGTATGACGCGATAGTTATCGGTGCGGGACACAACGGCCTGGCGGCGGCGGTGCTGCTGCAGAAGGCGGGCTTGCGCACGGTGTGCCTGGATTCCAAGCTCTACGCCGGCGGGATGGCGTCAACGGTGGAGCTTTTCGACGGGTATCGGTTCGAGATCGCCGGTTCGGTGCAGTTCCCCACCTCGAAGGTGGTGGTCGACGAACTCGGCCTGGACACCCTGCCGGCGATCGACCTGGACGTGATGTCGGTGGCGGTGCGCGGCGTCGGTGACGACCCGCTGATCCAGTACAGCGACCCCGTCAAGCTGTTCACCCACCTCAACGAGGTGCACGGGGCGGACGCGGTCAACGGGATGGCGGGCCTGATGGCCTGGAGCCAGGCTCCGACGCGGGCGCTGGGCCGGTTCGAGGCGGGGACGCAGCCCAAGACGTATGACGAGATGTATGCCTGCGCGACAAACGAATTCGAACGCTCGGCGATCGACGACATGCTGTTCGGGTCGGTCACCGACGTGCTGGACCGCTATCTGCCCGACCGCGAGAAGCACGGTGCGCTGCGCGGCTCGATGACCGTGCTGGCGGTCAACACCCTCTATCGCGGGCCGGAAACCCCGGGCAGCGCCGCCGCGCTGGCCTTCGGGTTGGGCGTCCCCGACGGCGACACCATGCAGATGAAGAAGTTGCGCGGCGGCATCGGGGCGCTCACCGCGCACCTGGGCGAACTGCTGGAAAGCCACGGCGGCGAAGTCCGGCTGCGGACCAAGGTGACCGAGATCGTGGTCACCGACGGGCGGGTGGCCGGGGTGCGCACCGAGGGCGGTGAGGAGCTGACCGCTCCGATCGTCGTCTCCGGTATCGCGCCCGATTTCACCCTCAACGAGCTGATCGACCCCGCCCTGCTGCCCGGCGACATCCGCGAGCGGTACGCCAAGACCGACCACCGGGGCAGTTACCTGCAGATGCACTTCGCGCTCGAAGAAGCGCCGGAGTTCGCCACGCCCTACGAGGCGCTCAACGATCCGGCCATGCAGGCGTCGATCGGCTTGTTCTGCACGCCCGAGGAGGTCCAGCGGCAGTGGGAGGACGCGCGGCGCGGGATCGTCCCGGCCGACCCGACCGTCGTGCTGCAGATCCCCACCCAGAACGACCCCGACCTGGCGCCCGCGGGCAAGCACGCCGCCTCGGCGTTCGCCTTGTGGTTCCCGATCGAGGGCGACGCCGACTACGGCGAGGCGAAGGTCGAAATGGGTCAGCGGGTGATCGACAAGATCACCCGGTTGGCGCCGAACTTCGAGCGCAGCATCATCCGGCACACCACCTTCACGCCCAAGCACATGGGCGTGATGTTCGGCGCGCCCGGGGGCGACTACTGCCACGGACTGCTCAACCCCGACCAGATCGGGCCGAACCGACCCGGCCCGAAGGGCTTTCGCGGCCAGCCGATACCGATCGAGGGGTTGTACCTGGGCAGCGCGGGCTGCCACGGCGGACCGGGCATCACGTTCATCCCCGGCTACAACGCGGCCCGACAGGCGCTCGCCGACCGCACGGCCTGACGGTCGGGCCGGCGCAGCCGGCGGCACCGTACCAAGCGGCCCACGACGACGCGGGCTAGGCTACCCACCGAACCTCAGCACACCGGTGTTCGGCGGATCCCCCCGATACGCAGTCAGCTGCCGTTCTCCGCGCAGAGCCGTCGGTGCTGAAGCACGGGAGGTAGCAGTGCGGATCGGCCCCTTGGACGTCTCCACGGTCGACGAGTGGGCGCCGGCTCCCGGCACATTGTTCTCGTGGCACCCGTCGCCCGCCGCGCGCGAGAGGGCCGTCGCGGCACCGGCGAGCGCCGTGCCGCCCAGCTACGTGCAGGCCCGGCACCTGCGGAGCCTGCGCGAACAGGCCGCCCGCGGCCTGGACCATTCGCGGCTGCTGATCGCGTCGGTCGAGGTGTCGGGCCGCTGCGACCTGCGGGCCATGAACTACGTCATCAATGCGCACCTGCGCAGGCACGAGACCTACCGCAGCTGGTTCGAGTACCACGACGCCGACCACATCGTGCGGCACACCCTCGACGACCCGGCGGACATCGAGTTCGTCCCCACCGAACACGGCGAGGTGACCGGCGCGCGGCTGCGGGAGCACATAGTGTCCACCCCCGATTCGCTGCAGTGGGATTGCTTCAGCTTCGGGGTGATTCAGCGCCCGGACCGCTTCACCTTCTACGCCAGCATCGATCACCTGCACGCCGACGGCCAGTTCGTCGGGATGGGACTCCTGGAGTTCCGGACCATGTACGCCGAGCTGACCGCGGGAAAACCGCCGGTCGAGCTGCCGCCGGCCGGCAGCTATGCCGACTACTGCCTACGGCAACGCGACTACACCGCGGGCCTGACCGTCGACTCGCCCGAGGTGCGGGAGTGGATCGACTTCGCCGAACTCAACGGCGGGACGTTCCCGGCGTTCCCGCTTGCCCTCGGCGACCCCTCCGCGCCCTGCGCCGGTGACCTGTTGGGCGTGACCCTGTTGGACGAGGAACAGACGCATCGATTCGAAACCGCCTGTGTGGCGGCCGGCGCCCGGTTCGTCGGCGGGATGTTCGCGTGCCTGGCTCTCGCCGTTCACGAGTTGACCGGAGCCGGAACGTATTTCGCCATCACCCCGAAAGACACCCGCAGCACGCAGGCCGACTTCACGACGCAGGGGTGGTTCACCGGGCAGATCCCGGTCACCGTTCCCGTCGCCGGATCGTCGTTCAACGCCATGGCACGAAGCGCCCAGGCGTCCTTCGACTCCGGCGCGGACCTCGCGAGGGTACCGTTCGAACGGGTCGTGGAACTACAGCCCTCGCTGCGCAGGCCCCCGCCGTTGTTCTCGCTGGTGAACTTCTTTGACGCGCAAGCCAATCCGCTGTCGATGATGACCAAGTTGTTCGAGGGCCTGACCGTCGGCGCACACAGTGACGGCAGGGTCACCTACCCGCTCAGCACCATGGTGGGGCGGTTCGACGAGACGGGGGCGAGCGTGCTGTTTCCCGACCATCCGGTGGCCCGAAATAACGTCACCCGGTATCTGGGTGCCATAAAATCCGTGTGCGTCCGCATCGCCGACGGCGGGGCGGCGGAGCGTGCGCGTAACGTCGCCGGCCGCGACCGGCAGGCGACGCATTGACGCTCGAAGCAGAATGCGGTTTTCAATGTCACTAGCGAAGACTGGCCGGGACGACCCGGTGGGCGTCTTCCCCCGCCTCGGGCGCCTCGTCGGGCGAAGACCGTGGCTGGTGATCGGCATCTGGATCGCGCTTGCGGGCATCCTCGCGCTGACCGCGCCGTCGCTGGAAGAGATCTCCCAGCAACACCCGGTCGCCATCCTGCCGTCCGACGCGCCGGTGCTGGCCGCCACCCGCACCATGAACGCCGCGTTCGGCGAGGCCGGGTTGCAGAGCATCGCCGTGGTGGTGCTCAGCGACGCCAAGGGCTTGACCGCAGCCGACGAAGGCACCTACCGCAAACTCACCGATGCCCTGCGTCGCGACACCCGAGACGTGGCGATGCTGCAGGATTTCCTGGCCACGCCGCCGCTGCGTGAACTGCTGACCAGCAAGGACCACCAGGCCTGGATGCTGCCCGTCGGCCTGCCCGGCGATCTGGGCTCCCCGCAATCCAAGCGGGCGTACGCGCGGGTGGCCGAGATCGTGCGGCAGACCGTGGCCGGGTCTACGCTGACGGCCAACCTGACCGGGCCCGCGTCCACCGTCGCCGACCTGAACGTCACCGGCCAGCGGGACAGGACGCGGATCGAGCTCGCGATCGTCGTGCTCTTGTTCGTCATCCTGTTCGTCATCTACCGCAACCCGGTCACGATGGTGCTGCCGTTGCTGACCATAGGCATGTCCGCGGTGGTGGCCCAGCGGTTGGTGGCCCTGGTCGGGTTGGCCGGCCTGGGCATCGCCAACCAGACCGTCATCTTCATGAGCGGGATGATGGTCGGCGCCGGAACGGATTACGCCGTCTTCCTGATCAGCCGCTATCACGACTATGTGCGCCAGGGCATGGACTCCGACCAGGCGGTCGTCAAGGCGTTGGCGTCCATCGGCAAGGTGATCGCCGCCTCGGCGGCCACCGTCGCGGTCACGTTTCTCGGAATGATCTTCACCCAGTTGGGAATTCTGCGGACGGTCGGGCCGGTGCTGGGCATCTCGGTGGCCGTCGTCTTCTTCGCCGCAATCACCCTGCTGCCCGCGCTGCTGGTGCTCGCCGGGCGCCGCGGCTGGATCGAGCCGCGCGGCGATCTCAGCCGTAGCTTCTGGCGGCGGTCGGGCATCAACATCGTGCGGCGGCCCAAGGCCCACCTACTGGCCAGCGCGCTGGTGCTGGTGATCCTGGCCGGGTGCGCGGGGCTGGCCCGGTACAACTACGATGACCGCAAGGCCCTACCGGGCAACGTGGAAAGTTCGGTCGGCTACGCCGCGCTGGAAAAACACTTCTCGACCAACCTGATCGTCCCCGAGTACTTGTTCATCTCCTCGCCGCAGGACCTGCGCACGGCGAAGGCCCTCGCCGACCTCGAGCAGATGGCGCAACGGGTCAGCCAGGTGCCGGGCGTCGCGATGGTCCGGGGCATCACCCGGCCCACCGGGCAATCGCTGGAGCAGGCCAAAACCTCATGGCAGGCCGGCGAAGTCGGCGACAAGCTGGACGCGGGTTCCAGGCAAATCGTCGACCATACCGGCGATCTCGATCGGCTCGCGGGTGGCGCCAACCTGATGGCGGGCCGGCTCGGCGACGTACGGACCCAGGTCAATCAGGCCGTGTCAGCGGTCGGCGGCATGGTCGACGCCCTGGCGGCCTTGCAGAACATCTTCGGCGGGAACCGGGCGCTGGCCGAACTCGATGGCGCCGAACGGCTCGTCAACGGCATGCGTTCGCTCGGCGATGCCATCGGCGCCAACGCCAACTTCGTTGCCGACAACTCTGATTGGGCCAATCCGGTGCTGGGGGCGCTGGACAACAGCCCTATGTGCAGCGCCGAGCCCGCCTGCGTCAACGCGCGCGACGAATTACAGCGGCTGGTGACGGCGCGCGACGACGGAACACTGGGCAAGATTTCGGAGCTGGCCCGCCAGTTGCGGGCGACCCAGGCCGTGCAGACCCTCGCGGCAACGGTTTCCGGGTTGCGCCGGGCGTTGTCCACCGTCATCGGCGCGATGGGCTCGCTGGGGATGGGCAGCCCGGGCGGCATGCGGGCGAAGATCACCTTCCTGCAGCAGGGGACCAACACACTCGCGGACGGTAGCCGCCAATTGGCCGACGGTGTGCAGCAATTGGTCGACCAGGTCAAGAAGATGGGCTTCGGGATGGGCGAGGCGTCCGCGTTCCTGCTGTCCATGAAGAACGAGGCGACGACGCCGGCGATGGCCGGCTTCTACATCCCGGCGCAGGCGTTGTCGTATGCCACCGGGGAGGGCGGCAAGCCCGGGGCGTTGCCGGGCGGAGTGCAGGGCCTGCTCGGGGGCATGAGCGCCGACCAACTGAAAAGGCTTGCCGGCGCGTTCGTTTCGCCCGACGGCCATGCGATGCGGTACTTGATCCAGACCAACCTCGATCCGTTCAGCACCGCGGCGATGGACCAGGTGGACGCGATCAGGGCCGCCGCGCAGGGCGCCCAGCCCAATACCACGCTGGCCGATGCCAAGGTATCGGTGGTGGGGTTGCCCGTCGTGCTCAAGGAGACGCGCGACTACTACGATCACGATCTGCGATTCATCATCGCGATGACCGTCTGCGTGGTGCTGCTGATCCTGATCGCCCTGCTGCGCGCGGTCGTCGCGCCGCTGTATCTGATCGGGACGGTGATCGTCTCGTACATGTCGGCCCTCGGCATCGGCGTCATCGTCTTCCAACTGATCTTGGGCCAGGAATTGCATTGGAGCGTGCCGGGTTTGACGTTCGTCATCCTGGTGGCGGTCGGGGCCGACTACAACATGCTGCTCATCTCCCGGCTGCGGGAGGAATCCGCATCGGGAATGCGCTCGGGTGTCATCCGAACCGTGTCCTCGACGGGCGGGGTGATCACCGCGGCGGGCCTGATCATGGCCGCGTCGATGTACGGCCTGGTGTTCGCCAGCCTGTCCACCGTGGTCCAGGGCGGTTTCGTGCTGGGCACGGGTCTGCTGCTGGATACGTTTTTGCTGCGGACGGTGACGGTGCCCGCGATCGCCGTCCTGGTCGGGCGGGCGAACTGGTGGCGGCCATCGCTGCGGGCGGCCGCGGGACGATGGTCGTTGCGGCGGCACCGCGGCCCGGTCAAACGCAAGCCGCTGCTGCCCGACGAAGCGAAGTCACCGGCGTGGACGGCCGAGCAGCTGGTCGGCTTTTCGCCGCACGACGGGCTCAGGCTCTAGCCGGCACTACTTCTTGGCTTTGACCACGGCGCGGACGAGCTTCGGCAGCAGACCCTTGCCGCCCCTGCCGAGCCCGGGCCCCGGGGTGATGGTTCGGGCCAGGTTGGCGACCGCGAACGAGTTGGTGGCCAGGTTGATTCCGGCGCTCGCACCGCGGACGGGCCAGGAGACGGCGGAGATGATCGTCGGGATGTGGGCGAGGCCGTTGATCATCTGGACGGGGTCGTGCGCAGGGCCCGGGTCGTAGGCCCTGTCGATCAACGGCCGCAGCGCCGCGTCGATCGGGCCGACCGCCTCGGGGGGCATGCCCGCCCCGTCGACCAGCGCCCGGGCCAGCGGCAGCTCGGCGTTACGGATGAAATACGTCGTCGACGTGGCGCCCAGGCTGTTGGTCGTCCTCTTGACGTCCCACGGCGCGACGCGGGAGGGGTCGGAGAACGCCGTGGCGGTGTGGCCGTAATATCCCCCGGCCGCAACGGCATTCAGGTCGGCCAGCAGATTGCCGGGGTGGTTGGGTGGGTCGGAGAACGGGTCGTACTGGCCGACGATGTTGATCGTGTCGTACTGGCTCTCCACCGGAGCCGGGACCGTGTAGTCGATGATCGGCACATGCGTCCCCGGCCCGAACGCCTGATAGAGCAGGTTGTTGGGGTTGCCGGCCTTGATGAACGTGAGCTGATTCGGCGGCGGTGCGGTCGGATCGTGCGCCAGGCGCGCCTGCTCGCGGTCGAGCGCCAGCGTGCCCTGGGACAGGCCGGCCACCGAGATGGGACCTTCGGTGTTGCGGATCGCGGCGTCGAGGTTGTTCGCCCCGGTGTTCACGGAGCTGTTGACGGTCGGCGAATTCAGCCCGGTGACCGGCCAGAAGCTGCCGGGATAGGGCACGACGCGCCGGACGGCGGCGGGACTGTAATAGTTCTCGTCGATC
>NZ_LZJG01000488.1:0-7169 GCF_001667785.1 Mycobacterium sp. E3247
ATCGGGGGCAGGGTGCTCCACTTCCCGTCGGCGATGTCGTACATCTCCACGACGTTGAGCACCATCGTCGGTTCCTCGCCGCCGGCCACCACGATGCGGCCGTCGATGTAGGTCGCGCCGTAGCTGCCGCGCGGGGTCGGCATGCCCACCAGCTTGGTCCAGGTGCCCGATTGCGGGTCGAACCGCTCATTGGCCGCGGAGTTCTTGTCGGCGGAGAGGAACCGCCCGCCGATCGCGTATAGGTAGGTGCCGTCCGACACCGCCGCCAGGTGTTCGCGCGGCGTGGGCATGTCGGCGGCGTCCTTCCACGAGCTGCCGTCGAAGACCTCCGTCTGCGGAACGAGTTGCTTGGCGTTCTGGCCGCCGACCGCGACGAGCTTGTCACCCACCACCGCCGCGGCAGGGGCGGCGCGCGCGTGGGTGAGATGCGGCAGTTCGACCCAACTGCCGCCGCGCAGCGCGAACACCTTGTTGGATGCGTCGGCGAGCTGATCGCTCGCGCCGCCGAGCACCACGACTTCGCCGCGATAGGTCGCCGCGGTCGCGTGATGCAGCGGGATGGGCAGCGGCGGCCCGGGCTGCCAGGCGCCGGTGCGCGGGTCGTAGCTCTCGACGGTCTGCAGCACCGCGCCGTTGCGCAGGCCGCCCACGATCCAGATCTTGTCGCCCTGGACGGCCCAGGCCATCATCAGCCGGGGCGTCGGTGCGTCGGGCAGCGAGCGCCACTGCGACGCCGGCTGGATCCGGCGGGCCGGCAGTTTCAGCGCTTCCGCCGACGAGGTGAGCTGGCCGTCGCCGACGGCGGTCGACCCGCCGATCGCGTAGACGGACTTCTCCACGGCGTCGACGGCCATGCCGTGCCGGGCGGTGGTCATGTCGGGCAGACCCGACCACGTCTTCGTCATCAGGTCGAAGGCGGCGACGCTCTTGAGGAGCTGCCCCGCCGATACGCCGCCCGCCGCGACCAGCCGCCCGTCGACGATCGCCACGCCGAAATCGCTGCGCGCCTGGCTCAGCGCGGGCAACGCGGTCCAGGTCTTGGCGGCCGGGTCGTATGCCTCGACCGTCGCCAGGTCCGCGGTGCCGCTGGTGCCGCCCACGGTGTACATCAGCTTCCCGTCCGAGGCCCCCGCCAGCAGTTGACGCGGGGTCGGGATGGGCGCGCCCAGGGTCCAGGTGTTGCCGTCGAACACCTCGGTGGTGTTCAGCAGCGCGCCGCTCGCGTCGACACCGCCGGTGACCACCAGGCGGTCGCCGACCACGGCCGCCGCCGCGGC
Organism: Mycobacterium sp. E3247; assembly: GCF_001667785.1. Lineage (NCBI taxonomy): Bacteria > Bacillati > Actinomycetota > Actinomycetes > Mycobacteriales > Mycobacteriaceae > Mycobacterium > Mycobacterium sp. E3247. The sequence continues at coordinate 1,278 of NZ_LZJG01000488.1, forward strand.
CGCCCGGGGTTGCAGCAGGTGCGGAAGCTCGACCCAGCGGCTGTTGATGATCCGCCAGACCTGGTCGCTCGGCACGTTCTTGCCGCCCGCGGACTTCCAGCCGCCGAGCACGACGGGGTTGCCCTGCCAGGTGACCGCCATCGCGTGTGAAACGGGCACCGGCAGGTCGTCGCCGACCTTCCAGCTGTCGATGACGGGGTCGTACCCCTCCTGCAGCCCGGTGAGCCCGCCGTCGCTGCGGATCCCGCCGAAGATCCAGATCGTGCCGTCGGCCTGGGTGGTGGCCGCCGCGTCGCGCGAAATGCGCGCGTTGGTGATCGGCTTCCACTCCATGGGCGGCTGCGCGGTCGGCTGTCCGGAAGCGCCCTTCGGGCCGGCGTTGTTGTCGTTCGGAAGCGCGAAATAGACGCCGGCGGCCACCACCAGCAAGACGGCGGCGAGAGCGCCGGCCGCCAACACGATGCGGTTTCGCTTCTTGCCCGGTTCCGCGAACCACCCGGCCAGGCGGGCCCCGGGGCTGCGCGGCGGCCCCTGGACGCCGCCGCCTCGACCCGACGGCACGGCCTTGGGTGGCTGCAGTTTCGGTTGCGTCGCCGACCCGTGCCCGCCGCGCAGCAGGCTGGCAGCCTCGGACAGCTCGGCGGGTCCGGATTGCGGAAAAGGCGCGGTCTCCAGCGCGTGGTCGACTGGGGCGCTGATGGCGGAGGTCGGGTCGTCGTGCCCCGCGGGCGCCGCCGGGGGTGCGGCCATGCTCGACGTGTTCGGGGCGGGCGGCCGCGCCGCCTCGCCGTGAATGCCGGGTGGCACCGGCGCGGCGTGCGGGAGATCCGCCACGGCCGAGGGGCGGCCGGTGATGGCCATCGCGTCGGGTTTCAGACCGTTGCGGCGCTGCGCGGCCTGCAGCTCGCGGCCGAACTCCTCAGCCGAGGCGGGCCGCTCGGCGGGGTCGATCGACATCGCCCTCTCGATCGCCGAGCACACCGCGTCGGGAATGCCGTCGGGACGCATGTCCGGGATCCCGGTGGTGCTGATCCGCAGATACTGCGCAATCAGGTCCTCGCCCTTCTTGCGCTCGTGCGCGGCGTTGCCCGCGATCAGCGCGTAGAGCGTGGCGCCCAGGGAGTACATGTCGGAGGCAACCGTCGCCGGGTTGCCCGTCATCACCTCCGGGGCGGTGAAATCGATGGTGCCGGAGAAGAACCCGGTCGCCGTCTCGTACCCGCCTTCGATGTGGGCGATCCCGAAATCGCTGAGCTGCGGCTCGCCGTAATCGTTGACCAGGATGTTGGCCGGCTTGATGTCGCGGTGCAAGGTTCCGGCCCGGTGCGCGGTTTCCAGTGCGCCGCAAAGCTTTACACCGATGTGCAATGCCTCGGGCCAGGGCACCGGCCCTTCGCGGCGCAGCCGCACTGCCAGCGAATCCGCAGAGTGATACGGCATCACGATGTAGGGCTTGCCGCTCCCGGTGACGCCGACCCGCAGGATGTTGACGATGTTCGGATGCCCGGAGAGGCCGCCCATCGCGTAGCCCTCGCGCAGGAATCGTTCCCTGCTGTCGTCGTCGATGTGCGACGGCAGCACCTTCACCGCAACGCTTCGCCCGAGCGCGGTCTCGTAGCAGCAGTAGATGACCCCCGCCCCGCCCCGGGCCACCTGGCGCGCATCCTCGAACCCCGCGGCCGCCAGCTCCGCGGCGATGCCGCTCGGTACCGGTGCGACATTGTCGGAACGGGGCTCTTCAGGCATTTGCTGGCGCTCGACCCTCCGCGAATCATGTGATGGGCGAGCTCAAGGTTAAGCGCTCACCACCTCGCCGGTGTGTCTTTCGGCAACCTTGGTCGCCCAGGCCGTGACCGGGCCCCGGAACAGTTAGCCGGCGGCGGCGGGCCGCCTGACTCAGCGGTCAATGGTCGGGGGACCCTGGTGCGGCCGTTGCAGCGCGGCGAATTCGGGAACGCCGGCCATGGTGAGCACCGCCTCGAGCAGTCGGACACCGTCGTGCCCGTTCGGCGCCCGGGTCAGTACCGGCCCGGAGAAGGCGCGGCCGCCGACCGCGATGATCGGGCTGCCCGCCTCGTCGCCCAGGGCATCCTGGCTGGCCCGGTGCGCCCGCCGCACCGCTTCGTCGAGGCCGCTGTCGTCGAGCGCTTCGGCGAGGCGTTCCTCGAGGCCGCTCTCGGCGAGTGATTCGCGGATCGCGTCCGCGTCGAGTTGGTCCCCGCCCACATGGATGCGCCGGCCTATCGAGTCGTAGAGGCCCTCGAACGCGTCGGGCCCACGCTCGTTCACGGCCGCGGCGAACAGGCGTCCCAGCCGCGTCGAGCGCTCCATCATGCGTTGCTGTTTGGTGTCGTCGGCGTCCTGGCCTTCGTTGAGCACCGCCAGGCTCATCTGCCGCAGGACGACCGGCGTCTGCGTGGACCGAGCGGCGTCGCGCAGCCAGCGCGCCGTCACCCAGGAGAACGGACAGACCGGATCGAGGTAGAGGTCGACGTCGGCCACGGGGTTCCTCCTTCGCGCCAAGGGTTGGGCTGACGGGTGGCATACCCGCTACCGGCCGTCGCACGCCCCCTGACGGGGTTGCCAGCAGAATGGTTTCTATGACGCTGAACCTGGGCGAGTACTTCAACCGCATCGGCTATGGCGGCGCCGCGGCGCCCACGCTCGAGGTCCTGCAGGCTTTGGTCGGCGCGCACACCAAAGCGATTCCCTTCGAGAATCTCGATCCGGTGCTGGGGGTGCCGGTCGACGACCTGAGCCCGGGCGCCCTGGCCGGCAAACTGGTTCAGCGGGGCCGCGGCGGCTATTGCTACGAGCAGAACGGCTTGATGGGCTACGTGCTGGCCGAGATCGGCTTCCGGGTGCGGCGCCTGGCCGGCCGGGTGGTGTGGATGCGGCCGCCCGACTCACCGTCACCGCCGCAGACCCACACTGTGCTGGCCGTGACGTTCCCCGGCTCCCACGGTGCTTACCTCGTCGACGTGGGCTTCGGCGGGATGACACCCCCCTCGGCGCTGCGCATCGAGACCGGCAGCGTGCAGCGGACGACGCACGAGCCGTACCGGCTGGAGGACCGCGGCGACGGCCTGGTGTTGCAGGCCCAGGTCCGCGGGGAGTGGCAGCCGCTCTACGAGTTCAGCACCCGGACGGCGCCCGACGTCGATCTGCAAGTGGGCAGCTGGTTCGTCTCGACGCACCCCTCGTCGCACTTCGTGACCGGACTGACGGCGGCGCGCGTCACCGACGACGCCCGACTGAACCTGGCCGGCCGGAACCTGGCCATCCACCGCGCCGACGGCACCGAGAAGATCCGCCTCGACGACGCGGCGGGGGTGGTCGACACCCTCAGGGACCGGTTCGGCATCAACGTGTCCGACGCCGCCGGCCGCGGCGCGCTCGAGGCATGCCTGGACAAGCTCCTGGACGCTTAGAGCCAGGCGCCGATTCGCCGCAGCGCCTCTTCGATGTCGCCCGTCGGCCCGGCGAACGAGAATCGGACGAAGGAATTGCCGTGCGCGATATCGAAATCGATGCCCGGCGCGATGGCAACGCCGGTGTCCTTCAACAGTTTCGAGCAGAACGCCATCGAGTCGTCGGTGTGGTCGGACACGTCGGCGTAAACGTAGAACGCGCCGTCGGTGGGGGCCAGCCGGTCGATGCCGATTCGACGCAGCCCGTCCAGCAACAGCGCGCGGTTGGTCGCGTAGTGGTGCAGGTTGCCGTCGGCCTCGGCGGTCGCCTCCGGGGTGAAGGCCGCCACCCCGGCGATCTGCGACAGCACCGGCGGGCAGATGGTGAAGTTGCCGGTCAGGCGGTCGACTGCGCGCAGTAGCGGCGACGGCACCAGCATCCAGCCGAGCCGCCAACCCGTCATCGCGTAATACTTCGAAAAGCTGTTGACCACCACGGCGTCTCGCGAGGTCTGCCAGGCGCAGCTGGTCGGCGGCGCGCCCTCGTAGACCAGGCCGTGGTAGACCTCGTCGCTGATCAGCCGCACCCCGGACGTCTCGCACCACGACGCGATGGCGGCCAGTTCGGACGGCGCGATGACCGTTCCGGTGGGGTTGGCGGGGCTGGCGACGATCACGCCCTGCACGGGCGGGTCGAGTTCGGCGAGCATCCCCGCGGTGGGCTGGAAGCGGGTCTGGGGTCCGCATGGGATCTCGATCACCTCACATCCCAACGCGGACAGGATGTTTCGATAACACGGGTAGCCGGGACTGGCCAGCGCGACCCGATCACCCGCGTCGAAGCACGCCAGAAAGGCGAGTAGGAATCCGCCGGAGGAACCCGTGGTGACCACCACGTCGTCGGGCTCGACGACCAGCCCGCGCTGGCGTTGGTAATCCGCGGCTATCGCCGCGCGCAGCTCGGGGATGCCGAGTGTCACGCTGTAGCCCAGCTCGTTGAGGTGCAGGGCCGCGGCCGCGGCCGCGCGCACCGGCTCCGGCGCTCCCACGCTGGGCTGGCCGGCCGACAGGTTCACCAGGTCGCCGTGGCTGCGCTGGCGCTCGGCGGCCGCCAGCCACACGTCCATCACATAGAACGGTGGGATGGCGGCGCGCTGTGCGACGTGGTCGTTCACGACGTTTCGAGCACCTCGGCTTCCAGTCGTGCGAGCACTTCGCGCGGGGTGTCGAGCAGGTGCGCGCTGCCGTGGGCGCGTTTGAAGTACAGCTGCATGTCGTGCTCCCAGGTGATCGCGATCCCGCCGTGCAGTTGGATGCCTTCGGCCGCCGCCGCGCACAGCGCCTCGGTCGCGGCCAGGCGCGCGGTGGCCGCGTTGGTCGGCGTGGGGTCGTTGCACGCGTCGGCAACGACGGCCTTCGCCGCGGCGATCATGACGTACAGATCGGCCATCCGGTGCTTGAGCGCCTGGAAGCTGCCGATCGGCCGCCCGAATTGCACCCGGTTCTTGGCGTATTCGACGGTGAGCTCGAGGCAGCGTTCGGCCGCGCCGATCTGCTCGGCGGCGAGCAGGATGGCCGCGGTGTCGGCGATGCCGGGGTCGGCGCCGATCGGATCGGCCTGCTCCGGCCGCACCCGCGCGAGCCGGCGGGTCGGATCCATCGTGGCGACGGGCTCCGCGCTGAATCGCGTCCACCTGCTCAACCGGCCGTCGTCCGCGGCGACCACGACGTCGGCGATGCCGCCGTTGACCACGTAGTCGGCGTCGAGCACCAGCGCCCCGATCGAGGTGCCTTCGGCGAGGCCGCCCAGCGTCTCGGCGTCGGGCTCGGGCGCGGCCAGCAGGGCCAGCTCCGCCAGCGTGGTGCCCAGCAGGGGGGAGGGCACCAGCGCCCGGCCCAGCTCCTGCAAAACCGTTGCGGCGTCGGCCAGTTCGCCGCCCGCGCCGCCCAGCTCCTCGGGGATCACCAGCGCGGCGGCGCCGACCTGTTCGCACAGCAGCTGCCACAGCGACTGGTCGTAACCGCACTCGGACTCCATCGCCGCGCGGACCGCCCCCGGGTTGGCGTGCTTGGCCACCAGGGCCGCGACGGTCTCCCGCAGCATCTCCCGTTCTTCAGTCATGAGCGCCGCTCCTCCCCATCGCTACGTTCTGCATCGTCGCGGCGCGAGTCATGACAGGGCCTCCAGCACTCGCCGCCGATGCGCCTCGGGGGTACCCCAGGCCGAACGCAACGCCTGCACCCGCAGCAACCACAGGGACAGATCATGCTCCTGGGTGAACCCGATGGCGCCGTGGGTCTGCAGCGCCGAGCGGGCCGCCAGCAGGCCCGCCTCGGAAGCGGCGGCCTTGGCCGCGCTGACATCCCGCGCGATCTGGTCGGGGTGGTCGGCCAGAGCCAGGGCCGCGCCGTACAGCAGCGGCCGGGCCAGCTCGATCGCCGTGTGCACGTCGGCGAGCTTGTGCTTGATCGCCTGATAGGA
>NZ_LZJG01000489.1:0-101603 GCF_001667785.1 Mycobacterium sp. E3247
GCGAGGACCACAAGAAGTGGCGGCGCCTGCTCGACCCGATGTTCGCGCCGAAGCAAGTTGCGCGCCTGGAGGCGCAGAAAGATCAGGCACGGCAGTGGTGTGCAGAAATCCTCGTACAGTTCCGCCTTGCCAGTGGGCGCGAAGCCGTCGATGAGTTCCCGTGCCAGGTCGCGCACCTGCGCCTCCAGGCGCGCAACTTGCTTCGGCGCGAACATCGGGTCGAGCAGGCGCCGCCACTTCTTGTGGTCCTCGCCGTCGATCTCCAACGGGATCAGCCGCGCATCGTGCCCGAAGCTGCCGCCCTTGCCGCCGTTGCCGAGCACGGCTGGATGGCGGTTGATACGCAGGATGTCCTGGTGGCGGTACAGGTGCAGCGCCCCGTCGATGTGTTCGGCGCGGACGTTTCCGGCCTTGTCGTGATACACCCTCTGCGGCTCCGCCAAACTCTTCACGACCTGCGAGAGGCCTGAAACGCGCGGGTCATACCGCGCGGCTTGGGTCATCATTTCTCACCGTCCACATATGAACCTTACCCTGTAACGTGACGTATACCGCAACGCCATAGCTGACTCAATTATTTATCTGATTTAGGGCGAGCTCTCCAGTGTGTCGAGCTCTTCCATCGCGATGGCGAAACGGGTGGCGCCGATGAGCCAGGAACGCGTCCTCGAGGTGGGGAAGCTCGTCGGCACCGTTTTTTTGTAGTTCGTCGAGGTACAGCGACAGCAGATCTCGCTCGGACGCGAGGCGATCCGCCGGGTCCATCGCACCGGTCATGAAGTAAGTGACATCCCAGATGTATTACCCTCGGCCCATCGCCTGAATATCACAGAAGCCGAGGCGGCCTTCGGTGTCCCGGGACGTGTTGCCCAGGTGGGCATCGCCGTGCACGAACGCAGTCGGTAGCGCAGCGCCGACATCGACGGGCTGTCACGTCGCCGATTCCCCATCCGCCGGTAGATGCTCGGTAGCCGTTGATGCAGATGAAAACGCCAGTTGCACAAGGGCATGCGCCAGCTCCGCTGGATGCGTGATCATCGCTTCGTGTCCGGCATCGACCTCGACCACCTCGTCGACACCGCCGAGGTTGCCGATGAAGCTCCGTTGCTTGGCTGGCGGCAACGCGCGGTCGCGGCGGGTCAGTACCCAGCTCCTGCGCACCGATTCGGGCAGCGCCACCACCGACGGCTGAGTCACAAGTGCCGCGCTTTCCGGCACGATGTTCACCATGACCGCCGCGCGTTGTTCCCGCGTGGCCGCATTGGCGAAGACGTGGCGCACCAGCCAAGGCGGAGACCGGATCACCGGTGACCGGTTCACTATCCGCCGCACGACCTGCCGGAATCCGAACGCCAGTGAGTCAATGACACATTCGCCGTTGCGCGGCACACAGCACGCTACGAAGATCACGTGCCGCACCCGGCCCCCGCCCAGGCGGTCCACCACACCGGCCAGGACTACACCGGCCAGTGAGTGCCCCACGAGCACCACCGTTCCGTCGCAGCGCGAGCTGATCTGCTCTGCCACCGAGCTGACACAGTCCTCGATCGTCAGAGTAGTCAGATCCCCTGGGACATGCCGTCTTCCGGGAAGATCAACGACCACGCTCTCGATGTTCGGCCGAAGAGCCGCAATCGCGATCAGGGTGTCGCGCCAGCAGCGGCCGGTATGTGCGCCGCCGTGAACTAAGACGAGCCGGGCGGCGGTCATCTGTCAGACGGGTGATCCGGCGTATGCGTCGGCCAATTCCTGCGAGATCGGGAAGCGGAATAGCTTTTCGGCGTTCTTGTGCGTCATCAGGTCGATTTCGTCCTGGGGGATGCCGTCGAACACTTGCTTCGCCGATAGCTGGGTCTTCGGGAACGGCGTGTCGGCGTGCGGATAGTCCGACTCCCACAGGATCCGATCGACGCGGAAGTCGTGCCGGTATTTGATGCCGACGGGCTCCTCGATCATGCAGAAGTACATACTGCGCCCCGCGACCTCGGAGGGCTTGATGTGAGCATCGGGGAGGTGGCTCCAGTACTGGTGGCGCTCCCACTGCCGGTCCGCACGCTCGATCGCCGCCGGAATCCAGCCGATACCCCCTTCGGACCAAACAACTTTGGCGTCGGGGTACTTGCGCAGCAACGGACTGACCATCAGGTTGACCGATGAACGGGCGGCGTTGGCGAAGGCCGCGGCGATCTCGGTCATCGGGTTGAGTCCTTCCAACGTCACCTGAGCACCGCCCGACCCGATGTGCATACAGATCGGAGTCTCGTCGGCCTGCGCGGCGGCGAACAGAGGCTCCCAGTAGCCGGCGTGGAAGTTGGGCAATCCGACGACCTGGGGGTCTTCGATGAAGCAGATGGCCTTGCTGCCGAGCCCAACGCAGCGCTCATGCTCCTTGACCGCGAGGTCGACGTCCCACACCGGCAGGATGTGCATCGGCACGAAGACATCGGGGGCGGCGCCGCACCACTCCTCGAGCATGAAGTCGTTCCACGCCTGGACGCAGACGAGCGCGAGTTCCTTGTCCTCGAAGGTGGCGAACTTACGGCCGCCGAACCCCGGCAGCGTCGGGAACGAGACCGACGCGAAGATGCCATTTGATAACAGATCCTTGCGCCGTTCTTCGGGGTTGTAGCACCCGGGGATCATGTCCTCGAACCGGGCGGGCTCCATGCCCCACTCCTCGCGCGGCTTGCCCGCGACGGCGTTGAGCCCCATCGTGATTTCCATGCCGCCCTCCCACTGCCACATCTGGCGGCCATCGACCTCGACGACGTGGGGCGCGCGATCCTTGAACTTCGACGGCACCCGGTCGGACCACACGTGCGCCGGTTCGACGATGTGGTCGTCGACGCTGAACAATGTGAACACAGGGCCTCACCTCTTCTGTCCCGGAAAACGCCACGGCATCCTTCGGACATGATGGCACTGCGCCGCGGTGATTTGGGGGGCGCTGACCCGGAACGCCGTTTGCGCTTGAACCGGTTGCCTCGCCCTTCCGACGCCGCGGTCGACTCCAATACGCTGCGAGATCATGCGCTCCGACACCTCACCCGCGGGTGCGAGGGATCTCTCCGCGATCTGGCGCGCGACCAGCGACCGCATCACCGAAATCGTCCGGACACTGCCGGATACTGCGGCGTCCACGCCGGTGCCAACGGTGCCCGGAATCGCGGTCCGCGACGTCATCGCGCACTTGATCGACACCGCGCGCCTCGCCGGGGACGACCCCGCAGGGGTCGCACGGGAAAGTGTTGCCTTGCCGGCACCCGGTGCCGCCGGCGGCGCGACGCTCGCCGAACTCGTGGCCGGGTGGGAAAAGGCCGCCGCCCCGCTCGACGCGTCTGTCGCCACCGATGCGGGCCTCGCGTCGTTGTTGATCACCATCGCGGTGATGAGCGAGCACGACTTGCGCAGTGCCCTCGGGGCGCCCGGTGCGCGCGACGACATTGCCGTCAAAGTCGCGCTCGACGAACTGTCGGGCCGCTTCTCGGACCGGGTCGCCGCGGCTGGGCTGCCGCCGCTGCGAGTGACAGTCGAACAATGGGGAACGATCGCAGGCGACGGCCGGGCGATCGCGTGTGTGGTCGCCGACCGCTTCGAGTTCGTGCGGGCGATGTCCGGTCGCCGGTCCGCGGATGAAATTGGCCGGTGGAATTGGGGGGTCGAGCCGAACACCTACCTGTCGGTGATATCCGAGGTGGGACTGCCCGTGAACGAAATTCGCGAACGCGACCCGCGAATCCCCGAGCACATGCGCGACCGCGAGTTTGTGCTGTAACCGACCAGGAAGGGTCACGACATGGGATTGCTCAGCGGTGTCAGGGTGCTCGAATCCGCCCAGCTGTTCAATGGCGACACGCTCGGCGCCCTCCTCGGCGACCGCGGCGCCGACGTCATCAAGATCGAAAGTCCCTTCCGCGGTGACTATCTGCGCGACATGCTCGGTCAGATCGCACCGCACAACAGCCCCGCCCACATGCAGATCAACAAGAACAAGCGCAGCGTGGCGCTCGATCTGCGCAAAGATGCGGGCCGCGAGGTGTTCTGGAAGTTGTTGGCGACCGCCGACGTCTTCGTCGACGGCAACGCCGCCGATGCCATGACCAAGCTCGGCGTCGGATACGAGGCGCAACGGGCCCGCCGCCCCGCGATCGTCTACTGCCAATACAGCGGATACGGCGCGACCGGACCGTACGCCACGATTCCCACCCACGGCCAGATGATGAACGCGGCGGCGGGCGGGACGCCGATGGAGATGGGCGACGACGGCCTGGTGCATCCCTACCGAGGCCCGCAGTCCTTCAACGGAATCGCCTCCGGCGGGGAGGGGACGGCGGCCGGTGCTACGTTCGCCGCCTATCACGTCGCCGCGGCGCTGTTCCAACGTGAGCGCAGCGGCGAGGGCTGCTACATCGACGTTTCGGGATCCGAGGCCGTCATTTCCTCGGCATGGATCGCCGCGACATATATCCTCAACGACGAACGGATTGCCGACCGACGCTCGCTGCCCGCCCCACAGGATCCCGCGGGTACGTCCTCTGCTAAGTATCAGTTCTACCGCACCTCGGATGACCGCTACGTCCTGTTCTGCTGCATCGAGCCGAAATTCTGGGAGAACTTCTGCAAGCTCGCCGAACGCCCCGACCTCATCAGCGAATCCGACAGCGGTCCCGTCGATTTCGCGGTCTCCGGCGATCCCAGTCAGACGCTGCGCCGCGAGATTCAAAAGATCATCGAAAGCCGTACCCAGGCCGAGTGGACCCGGCTGGCCGCCGAACACGACCTGGCGATCGGCCCCGCCCTACAAGAGGACGAACTCCGCAGCGATGCGCAACTGAGCGCCCGAGGAGCATTCACCGATGCGGTACATCCGGTCGCAGGGCCCTTCACACACGTCACACTGCCCGCGCTGGTCAACGGAAAGCGCTCGACGGAGATCCGCCACCACGCACCCGCGCTCGGTGAGCAGACCGCAGAGATTCTCGGTGAGATCGGGTTGACCGACAACGAGATCGGCGTCTTGCGCGACGCCGGGGTCATTGGCACTACCTGATCGAACCGCGCCCCCGCAGTTCGGCGATCTTCTCCGCGCTGTAGCCATGCTCGAGGAGCACCGCTTCGGTGTCCGCGCCGAGCTCGGGGGCAAGGCGGTGCGGTGGCGTCATCGCGCCGGTCACCCGCACCATGACCGCCGCCTCCCGCACGAATCGCCCACTACGGTCCTGCACCTGCGCAATCCGGCCGATCGCCTGGTTGACCGGATCACGGTGGAACGCCTCGTTATTCGTAGCAGCCCTGGGGATCATCGCCGCCACGCCCGCTGACCGAAGCAGTCGCAGCCACTCCTCGCTATCGCGCGTCAGGAACACGTCGGACAGCATGTCCGACAGATCGTAGCTGTTCTCCGAACGAAGCTCGGGCGTCGCAAAGCGCGGATCGTCGAGAATGGTGACCGCCAAAGCCGATTCGAACAGGCGGATCTCGGCGTCGCTGATCGCCACGACGCACAGCCAGCCGCCGCGGGTCTCGTAAAGCTTGTCGAGGGGACCTATTCCGGTCTGTAAGGGATCGAGACGCTCAGCCCCGAGGACGGTTCCGTCGGCCCGCCGGACAATGTGTGCTGCGTGCGTCATGGTGGCGTTCAATTGCGGGTTCTCGACGTAACAGCCGCCCCCACCACGGGTTTGATGCAGCAGCGCCATGAGGATCCCCACTGCGCCGGTGAGGCCGTTGCCGGGATCTTCATTACCGATGGGCCACATCGGCGGATTGAATTGACCGCCCACCTCGTACCCGATGCCCACATATCCGGACATCAGCGGCGCGAAGGACTGCCGCATCGAGTCGGGGCCCGTGCTCCCCCATCCAGGCGCGTACAGATAAATCGCGTCCGAATTGAGTTGCCGCACATCGCCGTAACCCAGGCCGACGCGATCCGCGGCACCGGGACGCATGTTGTGCATAACGACATCTGCCCACCTGATCAGGCTTTCCCTCGCAGATTGCAGATCCGGGTCCTTGAGGTTCAGTGAGATCGCGCGCTTACCCGCTGAAGCGGATCTGAACGGGCGTTGGATTCCGCGTAGCTGGTCACCCAGCGTGGTCTCGAGCTTGATCACGTCCGCGCCGAGGTCGGCCAGTAGCCGGGAGCTGAAGGGGCCCGCGTAGTAAGCGCCCGCGTCCAGGATGCGCAGACCTTGCAGCAGGCACGCCTCGCCACCGTCGCCTTCTTCCCCAGACGTGTCTTCGTGGTTCGAAAGCACTGCCGGCCAATGGTCGTCGTGCTGCCCGACCGTCGGGGCCCCGAAGGTCGGGCGGTACTCAAGTCCGCTGAACCTGATCGCGGGCGCCACCTGTTCGAGCGGTCCCAACACCGGGTCTTCGATGCGGCTGACCATGTCGTTGTGGCGCACCTGAGGCTCATCGAAGATCTGCCCCGGATGCAGTTCCGGAATGGCGGCTACGTCGGCGTCGAGCAGCCGCTTGAGCCAGACGTCCCTCGGCTGGGATTCGAATAGTGCCGGAATTTCCACCGCAACGATGTCGCGTTCGTCTTCGTTGAGCGGGAAGCGCATATCCGAGCCGTCCTCGGCAACCGGAATCCGGTCGTCGAGTCCCAGTTCCCGGATCAAGCGGCCGAAAGCACCGACGGCGCCGGTGTGGATGCCGATGTACTCATCATCGGCGCACCGAAACGACCGGGAAATCAACCGGATACTGCCCGGCATGACCGGCGGCGCGGCGTTGGCGTCGTCGGCGTCACCCCACATCATGCCCAGATAGCTCAGAGCGCCGTCGACGAGCGACGTCTGCACCAGCCTGCCGCGATTGTCCTCGGCGCGGCGGTAGAGCGCCGCGAGCGAACCGATGACGGCGAGATATGCGGCGCCGATACTCGCAAACGGCAGGCCTTCATAAATCGGTGCGGGTCGCGCGCCGACCTGCTCGGCGGTGACCCCGACATACGACTGGACGACGGCTTCGTGGCCGGGCACCTCGGCGAGCGTGCCGTCCTCGCCGAAGCCCGATATCGATGCGTAGACCAGCCGCGGATGCCCCTCGTGCAGCGTGGCCCAGTCGACCCCGAGCCGTTCGGCGACCCCGGGGCGCCAGCTGGTGAGGAAGATGTCGGCGGATGTCAGCAGCCGGGACAACCCCTCGCGGCCCTCGACCGTTTTCAGGTCCAGCTGAACGCTGCGCTTACCTCGGTTGAAGACGGCGTACTCCGTCGCAAGTGCGCGTCGGAACGGATCGCCGCCCGGCGGCTCGACCCACCAAACCTCGGCGCCGTAGTCGGCGAGCAGGCCGGTAGCGCGGGGTCCCGCAAGCCCCCGTGAGCAGTCGATGACCCTGAACCCTTCGAGCGGCCCGCCCACGTGCATACCTCCATCAACGGCAAGTTCTTGACTGCCAATGTAGGAAGCGGCCGGGCGCTTGCGAACCGTTCGGACACGCAAACGCCGCTTTCACTCGATCCATTGCCCCGCGGTCCTGGCCCACGAAAAATGACCAGCGTGCAGCGGACATTGCCAGACAGCCTTCCGCAGCCCCGACTCATCGTCGGTTCTGACGAACTGACGACAAGCGGCGGCGGCAGCTACGAGCACCATTACCCGGGGACCGGCGAGGTTCAGGCCGTCGTTCCGCTGGCGGGTACGGACGACGTCGACGCGGCCGTCGCGGCCGCCCGCGCAGCATTCCCCGGTTGGCGCGGTCTGGATCTCAATGGCCGTCGCGACATTCTGCAGGAGATCGCGCGGCGGTTGGTCGCTGACAGTGAGCGTTTCGCGGCCATCGCGACCCTCGAGATTGGCACACCGAACATGTTGGCCGGGATCGCCGCGCAGATGGCGGCGGACTGGTTCGACTACTACGCGGGCTGGATCGGTAAATCCGGCGGTGAGGTCGTGGCCGTACCTGCGGGCGGGGCCTTCGACTACGTCCTTGACGAACCGATCGGCGTGATCGGCGCCATCATCCCGTGGAACGGCCCACTTGTGGCGATGGGGATGAAGGTCGCCCCCGCGTTGGCAGCGGGCAACTGCGTGGTGCTCAAGCCGCCCGAGAACGCTCCCTTCAGTGCGCTGCGCTTCGCCGAGATCGCCGCGTCGGCGGGGCTGCCGGCGGGTGTTCTCAACGTGATCCCCGGTGACGGCACTGCGGGTGCCGCGCTATGCGCGCACCCAGGCGTCGACAAGATCACCTTTACCGGCGGCGGTGAAACCGCCCGGAAGGTGTTGACCGCCGCGGCCCAGGCGCTCACTCCGGTCGTTCTGGAACTGGGCGGGAAGTCGGCCAACATCGTCTTTCCCGACGCGGATCTGGACGCGGCAGCGCAGATGGCGGTCGGGGCCGGGCTGATGACGTTGTCGGGTCAGGGCTGCATGCTGCCCACCCGATTGCTGGTGCACGGCGACGTGTACGACGACATGGTTGCCCGAGTCGTCGCGGGCGCGGAGACGCTCAGCGTCGGCGATCCGTGGGATCCGACCACCCTGATGGGACCATTGGCCACCGCAGCTCAACTCGAACGAGTTACTGCGGCAGTCGATTCCGCGATCGCCGGCAAGGCCGGCAAGCTGCTCGGAGGTGGCGCACGGCCGGCGGCCCTGGATAAGGGATACTTCTACCGGCCGACCGTGTTCGGCGACGTCGATCCCTCGAGCGACTTGGCCCAAAAGGAAATCTTTGGCCCGGTGCTGAGCGTCCTGCGGTTCGACACCGACGATGAGGCCATCGAACTGGCCAACAACACCCCGTACGGCTTGGCGGCGTACGTACACACGCGCGACCTGCGGCGCGCCCATGTCATCGCCGGCGCACTCGATGCGGGTGGCGTTGCGGTCAACGGCTTTCCGATCGTGCCGAGCAGCGCCCCGTTCGGCGGCGTCAAGCAGAGCGGGTTCGGCCGCGAAGGCGGGATCTGGGGTCTGCGCGAGTTTCAACGCACCAAGAACGTCTATATCGGTCTGCAGTAAGAACTTACAGAAGGGGTGAACGCCGCGATGGGCAGGGTTCAGGACAAAGTCGTCTTCATCACCGGCGCAGGCGTCGGGCAGGGACGCTCGCACGCTGTCGCGTTGGCGAAAGAAGGCGCCGACATCGTCGCGGTGGATGTCTGCCATCAGGTCAGCGACAGGGTGCAATACTCCTACGCGACGGAAGCCGATCTCGACGAGACGCGAAAGCTGGTCGAGAACACCGGACGTCGCTGCCTGACAGTCGTCGCCGACGTGCGGGACAGCACGGCGATGAAAGATGCTGCTGCGCGGGCGGTCCGCGAGTTCGACCACATCGACGCCGTCTGCGCAAATGCCGGCGTCTGCACGTTCCACAAGGAAGGTTCCCTGAGCATCACCGAGGACGTATACGACCTCATCGTCGACACCAATCTGAAAGGTGTGTGGAACACAATCCAGGCGACCGCACCTCGCCTGATCGAGGCGGGTGGCGGATCGATCGTCATCACCAGTTCCGCAGCCGGAATCCGCGGACAGGTGCCCTACGCGCACTATGTGGCCGCCAAGCATGGAGTGGTCGGGCTGATGAAAGCGTTCGCCAATGAGCTTGCGCCTCATCGCATCAGAGTCAACACGATCCACCCAACCGGCGTGCTCACCGCCATGGGCGGAGACCCCAGCGCATTCGAATGCGCCGAACCGCAGCCGCTGTTCATTCAGGGTGCCGCGAACGTCCTGCCGGATCTCGATGCGCCTGCCGGTCACCCTTATTCGCCCATTCCTGTTCTTGCCGCGGAAGAGATCTCCAAGACGGTGCTGTTCCTGTTATCCGATGATGCGCGTTACATCACAGGTGTCCAGCTGCCCGTCGACGCGGGAAACGTCAACAAGCCCTAGACCGCAAAGAGGTAACAGATGACGATGTTCGATGACCGCACGATCACGGACTTCGACCACCACTCCCCGGAGTATGCGGAGAACTCGCGGTCGATCAACGCGAGTCTGCGCGCGCAGTGCCCCGTCGCGCATACCGATGCCCACGGCGGCTTCTACGTCATCAGCCGGTACGAGGATGTCGTCGCCGCGGCGAAGGACGACGAAACCTTCGCGTCGGGCCATGAGGTGAACGGGATCGGCCCGCTCGGCGTCACCATCCCTCCGTCACCGGTCCCGATGTTCCCGATCGAGATGGACGCGCCGGACTACCTGCCCTATCGCAGGCTCCTCAACCCGCTCTTCTCGCCCGCCGCCAGCAAGGCTTGGGAACCGCGCGTTGAGAAGTGGATCGACATCTGCCTGGACCAAGTCATCGAAACGGGCTCCTTCGACATCGTCGACGACCTCGCGAACCCGGTTCCATCGCTATTCACCTGCGAGTTCC
Source organism: Mycobacterium sp. E3247 (assembly GCF_001667785.1). NCBI lineage: Bacteria > Bacillati > Actinomycetota > Actinomycetes > Mycobacteriales > Mycobacteriaceae > Mycobacterium > Mycobacterium sp. E3247. Next base: position 10,339 of record NZ_LZJG01000489.1, read on the forward strand.
TCGGCCTGCCCGTTGAACATTGGCGCGACTACGCCGAAGTGCAGCACGAGATCATCTACACGCCGCCCGAGGAGCAGGAACAGGTGCTCGTTCGGTACCTGGAAGTGATCGGTCGAGTGTTCGGCATGATCACCGAGCGTCGAGCCAAGCCCGAGAAGGACGGCCTCATCAGCACACTGGTCACCACCGAGATCGACGGTGAGCCAGTTCCCGACGAGATGGTGCTGTCGATGGTCAACCTTGTGATGGCCGGCGGGTTCGACACCACCACCGCGGTCACCGCCAATGCGCTCATCTACCTGGCGGATAATCCCCAAGCACGTCAGCAGCTGATCGACAACCCCGACATGATCCCGCAGGCATGCGAGGAATTCCTCCGGTATTTCACACCGCAGCAGGGCCTGGCGCGCACCGTCACGAAGCCGGTGACCGTCGGTGACGTGGAGCTCAAGCCCAACGACAGGGTCCTGCTGAGTTGGGCATCGGCAAACCAGGACGAATCGGCCTTCGACAATCCAGACGAGGTAGTTCTGGATCGATTTCCCAACCGGCACACCACATTTGGCATCGGAATCCATCGCTGCCTGGGTTCACATATCGCACGCATCGAGTTGGCCACCATGGTGCGCAGGGTGCTGGCGCGCATGCCCGACTACAAGGTGAACCATGATGGTGCCCGTCGCTATCCGAGCATCGGCGTGATCAACGGGTGGATCAACGTGCCCGCGACCTTCACGCCGGGCGAACGGCTGAGCAACGAGCGTCTGCCCGGCGCCTGAGCACTACTTCGCGGTGAATCCGCCGTCGAACGGAATCACGGCGCCGGTCAGCGCTCTACCGTTGGGCCCGACGAGCACCAGCAGGAATTGCGCGACTTCACCAACATTGGCAAGACGGTCCAACAGCGGTCCGCCGGAGAGGCTTACGGCGTCGCGTAGTTGCGCGAGCTGCTCGTCGGTGAGGTTGCCGTACTCGACCGGCTCCATTCCACCGGGGCACACACAGTTCGCGCGAATACCGTACGCCGCGTAGTCGACCGCAGTGGTCCTCGTCATCGAGACCAGGCCGCCCTTGGCGGCTGCGTAGGCGGCACTGCCCTTGAAGCCCACCAACGCCACCATGGAACCGACATTGACGACGGCACCGTCGCGGCGTTGCATCATCGACGGCAGCACCGCCCGGGTGAATAGAAAGGGGCCAGTGAGATCGACGGCCAGGAAGCTGTCCCACTCGTCGAGCGGCGTCTCGTGCAGCGGATGGGGCGCCGCGTGCAGTCCGGCGTTGTTGATCAAAATGTCGACGCCGCCGAACGCTTGGATCGATTGCGCGGCAGCGCGGTTCGCGGTGTCGGGCTTGGCCACGTCACCGGCCACGACCAGCACGCGCCCACCGTTCACTTCGATGACACCGGCGACCTCCTCGAGCTTCTCCGCACGTCTGCCGACCAGTGTGACCGCAGCGCCTTCCCGCGCGAACAGCGTCGCGGTCGCCGCCCCGAGTCCTGTTCCTGCACCGGTGATCACGGCCACCTTGCCGTCAAGCTGTCCCACGTTCAGCTGCCACCTTTCAACTGACCTCGGACGACCTTTCCCATCGGGTTGCGTGGCAGCCGGGTGATGACGAACTCGTCCGGAACCTTGCTGTGAGACAGCACCTCACGGGCTTGCAGACGCACCTGGGCGATGTCCACGGTGCCCCCTGGCGCCGTCTCGACGTATGCGACGATGCGTTGGCCCAGCCTCTCGTCGTCCTCCCCGACCACGGCAACGTCGCGCACTCCAGGCAGCTGGCCGAGCACGCTCTCGAGCTCGGCCGCGTTGACGTTCACCCCGCCGCGGACGATCACATCGGCGGTGCGTCCGTTCACGTGCACCGCCCCATCGGCATCTACCCAGCCGTAATCCCCTGTACGGAGACACCTTTCAGCGCCCGGCCGGGGTGCGAACCCGTCCGGCGTCCACGTGCCCGCGGCCGGCAGGTACATGTTGGCCCAGGCTCCACTTACGGCGGCGGACACCGTCAGTGCGCCCTGCTGACCAACGACCAACCGGCGGCCATGCTCGTCGCACGCGTGGACCGCGAGGTGTGGCAGTGGCTTGCCGGCTGAGCCCGCGGCATGCGGTACCTCGGGGTCCTCGATGCATACGACTCCCGGCGCTTCGGTCATGCCGTAGGAGCCGATGAGCCGACGACCGAACTTCGATTCGAAAGCACTGCGCAGCGGTTCCGAGAGTCCCGCGGCCCCCGTCCCTGCCACCCGCAGTGAGGCCAGCATGTCCGCGGTGATCTCGTCGTCGTGGACCAGGTCGTAAATAGTTGCCGGAACGAGCGCGTTCACCATGGTCAGCTTACGGTCGCGGCACGCGTAGGCGACGCCACGCGCGTTCATTCGCTCGACCGCCACGCAGGTGGCTTGGGCGAACAGCGCGGGCAGCGCGCCAACGGCGATCAGATTGTGGATGCTCATCGGAAGGACGACGCCGATCCTGTCGTCCGCACGCAACTGGGCTTCAGCCAGCACCGCGGCGAGGAGGGACACTGCTGACCGGCTGTGCACGAACGCCTTTGGTGTGCCGGTGGTTCCGCTGGTGAAGCCAATCGCGCACGGCACCGAGGGATCGGGAGGTGGGGCGTCGAACGTGTCGTCGGCCGCCAGCGACGGCAGGTCCTGCTCGGTGATCGTCAGCGTGGGCGTGACGAGCGCGCGCTGCCGTTGACGTTCGGCCTCAGGAGCGGCGGGGTTGACACCTACCCAGATCGCGCCCGTCATCGCGCACGCGAGGTAAACCTCCACCGAAGCAACCGAATTCGGCAGCATCACCGCGACACGATCTCCCAGGTCCACCCCGAGCCGAGCCAGACCGGCCGCCATCTGTTGGACCGAGGTTGCGAGCTCTTGGTAACTCATCGATCGCCGAGAGTCCTCCAGCGCAACGCCGCGTGGGTCGGGCCGGTCCAGGAGCGCAAGGAAGTCGGGCGCCGTCATCGTTGGCTAATCGGTCTTCCAGTTCGGCGCTCTTTTCTCGGCGAACGCACGGAACCCTTCGGTGAAATCCGGGTGGTGCCATTGGGTTTTGACCAAACCGAAGCCATACTCGACGGCCTGCGAGTAGGGCATCTCGAGCGAAGCCCAGACCGCCTGCTGCGACAGTGACACTGCGTGCGGCGAGTTGAGGGTGATGTCGTGGGCGATCTGCCGCGCGGTCGCAAGCAGTTCCCCCGGCTCGGTCAGCTCATCTACCAGCCCGAGATCGTATGCGCGTTGGGCAGAGAGCCGGAAGGCTCTGCCCTGCAGGGTCATTCGCAACGCGGTGCCCAGTGGCAACCGTTTAGCCAACCCCACGTTTTCAGGACCACCGACCATCCCGACATTGACGTGGCTGTCCAGAAAGACCGCGTTCGTGGAGGCGACGATGATGTCCGCGTCGACGACAAAATGCAGTCCGGCGCCCACCGCCATGCCGTTCACCGCGCACACCGTGGGCTTCCAGACGTTGTTGTGGCGCGATGTCAGTCCGACGTCTTCGCTCATTCGTCCGAGTCCCACGCCGACACCGCCGCGCTGGTTGACGCCGTTCAGATCGGCACCGGTGCAGAAGTGTCGTTCACCGGCCCCGGTGATCAGCACGCAACGGATGGCGGGATCCTCTGCGATATGCCGCCACGCCTGCTGGAACCACTTCAGGATTGCCGGTGTTAGGGCGTTGCCATGGTCGGGCCGATTCAGTGTGATGTGGGCGATGTGGTCCGCAACGTGGAACAAGACCTCACCTTCGGGTGGCGCATCCATCGTGCTCCTCTCAGGCCAGCGCTTCGTCGACCAGTCGCGCGACGTCAGCCATATCGGGGGTTCTGCATGCCGCGACGTACTCACGCCGTAGCCGGGCGACAAGCTCTGCGACCGTAGGGATGTCGTCGATGAGGTCGATACCCTGCCCCGCCGACCAAAGGTTCTTCCAGGGCTTCACACCGTCGGGTAGGTGTGTGTGATTGATCTTGCCCGCTACGGCAGGCTTGGGAAGAGCGGACGGGTCGAGCCCCACCGTGGTCATCGATTCCGTCATCCAGTTGGCCCCCACTCCGGCGATGTCTGGGGTGTACAGCAGGTCCGTGGACGAGGCGCGCAAGATCATGGCCTTGTACTCGTCCGCGGCCATCGACTCCCTGGTGGCGATGAAACGCGTACCGAGATACGACAAGTCAGCACCGAGGATCTCTGCGGCGCGAATCACCGCGCCATTGGAGACCGCGCCAGCCATCACGATGACGCCGTCGAACATGCTTCTTATCTTGGGAATCAGCACGAGGTGGCTGATCGTCCCGGAATGCCCGCCTCCGCCGGCGCCGATGCAGGTCAGTCCGTCGACGCCACCCGCGATCGCCTTCTCCGCGAATCGAATCGTCGTCACGTCGTGGAAGATCACTCGGCCCATGTCATGCACCCGTCGCGCGAGCGTCGCGGGATTGCCGGTCGCCGAGATGATGATCTCGACGCCGTAGCGCTCGCACACGCCCAGATTCTCGGCCAGCTCGTCCTCATCGAGGAACGTCGCGAGGTTGACCGCCAGCGGCCCGACCCGCGCTGTCGGATTCGTTTCCGAATAAACGTCGAGTTCCTCGCGGATGGCGCGCAACCAGGCGTCGAAAACCTCGATCCCGCGTGCATTCTGCCTCGGCAGCGCGCCGACGATGCCCGCCTTGCACGCTTCGGTGACCAACTGCGGGCCCGATACCAGAAACATGGGTGCGCAGATCGCGGGCAGCGTCAGATTCTGCCGTAACCGGTGGTCGAGGGCCATGACGTCACGTTATCGCCGGAAAAAGCCCCTCAGCCAGTGCCGTAGCTGAAAACGGGACTTCGGGTGGCTACCCTGTAGCCAAGAATGGCGATCGGAGAATGACGATGGCGTCGGCCACCGTGACCACACAGAAGGCTCAGGACGAACGCAGCAGACTGCTGACGGCGGCGATGGAGGTGCTCCAGCGCAGCGGCTGGTGGGGGTTCAAAGTCGAAAGCGTGCTTCGGCAGGCGAAGCTCTCGACGCGAAGCTTCTACCGGTATTTCGACAAGAAGAGCGACCTGTTGCTCGCGCTGCTCGAATACGAAGTCGGTGGGGCGGCCATTCACCTGCGCCGAGTTGCCGACGCAGCGAGTACCCCGCCGGAGAAGGTCCGCGCATGGTTGGCCGCGACCATCGACATGGCGTACCTGGAAGACCTAGCGAAGCCGTCGTCGCTGTTCGCGTCGCATTGGCGGGAGCTGCTGCCCGAGTATCCCGACGAACTCGAGCGCGTCACCGAGCGCCTGATCGCACCGCTGGCCGAGGCCATTCGGGCAGGCAAGGACGGCGGCGACTTTCACTCAGACGACCCCATCGCCGATGCGAAGGCGATCTATTTTTTGGTCGCAGGCATGACCGCCGACCAGGCTGCCGCGGGCGGCCCCATTCCCCGCGAAGAGTTGGAGCATATCGTGATGCCGTTCATCAGCCGCGCCCTCGGCATGCATTAGATTCCGACCAGCGCCGCCAGCCGTTCGCGTTGCCATGCCGGGTCGCCGAAGAGGATCTCCGACGTCTTGGCACGCTTGAAGTACAGGTGGGCGGGATGTTCCCAGGTGAAGCCGATCCCACCGTGGATTTGGATGTTCTCCCCCGCGACACGGGTATAGGCCGCCGAGCAGTGTGCCTTGGCCAGCGCCGCGGCTACTAACGCCTCGTCGTTGCCGTCATCGAGAACACCGGCCGCGTAGTAGGCCGCCGATCGGGCCGATTCCACGTCCACGAGCATGTCGGCGCACTTGTGCTTGATGGCCTGGAAACTTCCTATCGGCCTGCCGAACTGGATGCGGACCTTCGCATACTCAACCGCCATGTCCAGGCAGCGCTGGGCTCCGCCAACCTGTTCGGCGGCCACTAAGATCGCCGCGATCGCCATGGCCCGCTCGAACACGGCCTCACCGTCGGCGTCGCCGGCCAACGGGCGAGCCGGAGCGGAGGCGAGCTCGACGCGTGCCTGGGGCCGCGTCATGTCCAGCGTGCTCAGCGCCGTGACAGTCACCTCCGGTGAGTTTGCCTCCACTACGTAGAGATTGACAGTGCCGAGCGGCGACCGCGCCGAGGTGATCAATATATCGGCGTGCTGTCCGTCGACGACGTACATCTTTACGCCTGTCAATCGGACCCCGCCGCCAACGCCTGCCTCCGCAGTCACCTCCGCCGCGGATGCACCCCAGCTTCCGGACTGCTCGGCGATGGCCAATGTCCCGATGCAATCGCCCGACGCCAACCCCGGAAGGTACTGGGTCTTGAGTTCGTCGTCCTCGGAAAGCATGACCGCGCCTGCCGCCGCCACAGTCGACACCAACGGCGCGACCAGCAGCGCCGCGCCGGCGCGCTCTGCGACCAGCGCGAAATCGAGGAATCGGAAACCACCGCCACCGTATGCCTCCGGCACGATCAGACCCGGGAGGCCCAGTTGCCCGGCCATCTGTGACCACACCGCCGGATCCGCTGCGCCGCCTTCGGCCATCAGGCGCCGCACCTCGGTTTCTGGCGAGCGCTTGTCGAAGAACGCCGCGGCGGCGCCGGTCAACTCGTGTTGTTCCTCGGTAAGCGTGAAACTCATCATCCCTCCGCGCTCAGTTGCCGGTGAAATCCGGCTCGCGTCGTTCGACGAACGCACGGAGGCCTTCTTTGAAATCGGCACTCCGCACGGTGGCTTCGACAGATTTGGTCTCCTGCGACAGCGCCGCGTCCAGCCCGTCTAACGCGGGGTTGTTGAGCAGCTTTTTGGTGTGACCGAGCGAATACGTCGGCCCCGAGGCCAGTTCCGTCGCCAACTCTTCGGCCACCTGCTCAAGGGCATCCGGCGCGACGGCGGCATCGATCAAACCCCATTCCACGGCCGTCGCCGCATCGATTGCGGTGCCCCGGAAGAGCATCTGGCGGGCCCTGCGCAAACCCACCAACCGGGGCAGCAGGAACGACCCGCCGCTGTCCACCGAAAAGCCACGTTTGCAGAACGGTTCGACGAACGCGGCATCGGTGGCCGCGACGACGAAATCGCACACCACGGCCAGATGCAGACCCAGTCCGATCGCCTTGCCCTGCACGGCGCTGATGGTCGGCACGGGGCAGTTCCACACCGCAGAGATGAGTCCGTGGGCACCGGCCTCCAACGAGCGGGTCAAGTGGCCGGTGCGGGGTTTGCCCTGATCGGCGTTCGCAGAGACCAGATCCGCGCCTGCGCAGAAGTTGCGACCTTCCGCGCGAATCAGAATCGCGCGCACGTCGCCACCACCATCGACCGCCCGGATCTCGCCGAGCAACGCCGCGCATTCCTGTTGCCGCAACGCATTTCCCTTGTCTGGCCGGTTCAACGTCAGGATCAACGCGGAACCGACCACCGCCGCCGTGATCCCCGCGGAAGCGTCACGCATTGTTGGACTTCAGTAGTTCGCCGTGGCGCTCGAAAATGCGCACGGCGTCCCGCTGCAGATCCTTCGGCGCATCCGGCAGCATGGCGGCGCCGAGTTCTCGGCTGGGGAGGCTGATGGTCGCATCGGCTTGCGCCGTGGTGTCACCGCGCTGGTTCTGCACCTCGACGGCGACGTCGATCAGCATCAGGCCATCCTCTTGCCGCTTGCCGTCGACCTTACCGGTGAGGTACTGAATGTCGCCCTGGTAGTTGAACTTCCGGATCTCGTCGTGCTGACGGACCACGAAGCCGCCATCGCCCATCCAGTCGGTGAGGAAGTGGTGAATCCAGCATTCACGCAACACGCCGTAGTCGTAGGCCCTTGGGTTGCCGATGGCCTTGGCCCATTCGGAATCCCAGTGCACGCGCTGTGCGACGTCGGGCACGCCGTACTCGTTGTCGATGTAAAACGCCGGGATTCGGCGGCGGTTCTGGTACGCCAACCTACCCGTCTTCAGCCCATAGGGCACAAAACCGTAACCGCCGGCATGGAATACCACCATGTCGGTGGTAGTGAGTGGTCCTTTGGCCATCGTCCCCATCTCCTCGCCGACGACGACGTCCTCCCAGTACCGCGGTTCGGCGCCACGCACCTTTTCGGCAGCGTAGATCTCGTCCAGCGCGGCGATGTCCTCTTTGGTGTAGGACGGATCTTCGATCGCGCTGTACTTGCCCTTCTCGCGGGCTTTCTTGCGTTCGGTGTAGATCACCAAGGTTCGGTAGACGCCCACGACCTCGGCGTGCTGGTTCATCTTCACGTCTCGCAGCACACGTATCACCGATCGCCCGGCGAAGTCCGACGTTTTCTCCTCGACGGACTCCAGCCCTGAGAAGCTGTACAGGGTGTCACCGGGATAGACGGGGCGATACCACTCCCATGTCCCGCCGGACACGAAGGCGTGTATCCCGCGATAGCTGCCGCCACGCAGTTCTTTCGGCAGCTTGTCGCCGCGTAGCGGCGCGTTGAGGACAGCGGCCATGATTTGCGGCGCGATCTGGCCGCCCCATCGCGTCGCCCGGCCGTAGTCCGGGTCGGTGTAGAGCGGATTGTCGTCGCCGTAGCCGTGCGCGAAGTTGCGGATCGCCTCGGGGGTAGCGGTAGCGATGAGCTCCTGACTGCGCGCGGCAGCCCACACCCGTAGCGCCGCACGGTCTTTGGCGATATCGGCGTCGTCGATCTCGGCCGACGTCGCTTCCTTGAACTTTTCCGACGTGGTGTCCGTGTTCGTGGCTTGGATCATGGAGGGCTCCTGGTTGGCGGGTGAAGGATGTGGCTCGTGTCAGGCGTTCGCACCGACGATGTCGTCGCGCGGCAGCCCCAGTACTTGCTCGGCGATGGTGTTGCGCTGGATCTCTGCGGTACCCGCACCGATCGTGGAGGCTCTGGTGGCGAGGAAACCGGTTACCCAGCGGCCACGCTGCACCGAGTGCTTGTCATCCGGCGACAGCATCGCGGGTGCACCGATCAGGTCGACGGCCAGTTCGTGCAGCCGTTTTTCGAACTCGGTGAACATCAACCGGCCGATCGAGGACACTGGCCCTGGGTCGGACCCGGCGAGTACCGTGCTCAGCGTCCGGGTGTTGTTAAGGACGACCAGCCGCACGTCTATCTCGATGCCGGCCAACAGTTGGCGGACCCGTGGGTCGCCTGTGCGGCCCAGTTCCGCTGCCAGAGCGTGTATTTCGTCGACGATCCGGCGATATCGCATGCCTTGCGCGACACCTGCCGTCGATCGCTCGTGGCCCAAACTCGTGCGGGCGATCTTCCAGCCCTCGTTTTCCTGCCCGACTCGATTCGCGACGGGAACACGGACTTGGTCGAGGAATATCTCGCAGAACGACGAGCCGCCAGTCATGTCACGAAGGGGGCGCACCGTGACACCCGGTGATGCCATGTCGATCAGCAGGTAACTTATCCCGTCTTGGCGCGATTCGCGCGACCCGGTGCGCACCAAGGCGAACAACCAATCGGCGTTGCGCGCATTGGTGATCCAGATCTTCTGCCCGGAGACGACGTACGCGTCGCCGTCGCGATCGGCACGAGTGCGCAGACTGGGCAGGTCCGAACCCGCCTCTGGTTCGGAAAAGCCTTGCACCCAGATGCTATCGCCGCGTAGACCAGCGCGCAGGAATCGTTCGCGTTGCTCGTCGGTGCCGTGCTGGATGATCGTCGGGCCCACCACGAAGATTCCTGCCCCCGGGTGCGCGGGCCGTCGCACCTTGGCGAATTCCTCGTGATAGATCACCTGCCCGGTCAGCGACAGTTCCATGCCGCCCCAGCGCTTTGGCCACGACGGCGCAGCGATACCCTCGTCGACCAGCAATGCCGACCACCGACGCTGCCAGGCCAGCCGCTCTGCGGGATCCTTCGGTGCGCGCCCAGGGTCGTTCGCCCGAAGAAAAGCGCGCAGCTCTTCCCTGAACCCTGACATCACACCGCCTCCACGAGTGGTGAAAGAGCTCCTATTGCAAGCAGTTTCGATCTATCGAAGTCATGTCGGGTGGTCAGTGCACGTCGCAAATGCAGGTGCACGCCGGTCTCCCAGGAATACCCCATCGCCCCGTGAAGGTGAATTGCGGTCTCAGCGACCTCGATCGCGGCACGCGGCACCCAGCGCGCGGCCGACGCCACGGTGGCCGAGGCGGTGTCGGCACCGTCTTCACAGGCGACCGCCGCCAACTGCACGGCCGCACGCGCCTGTTCGGTCGCGATGTACATGTCGGCGAGCCGGTGCTTGATGGTCTGAAAACTGCCGATCGGACGGCCAAACTGCTGACGGCCCTTGGCGTGATCGATCGTCTTGGTCAGGAGGGCCTGCATGCCGCCCACGAGTTCGGCCGCGGTGAGCAACGCCAGTTCACGCCGGTGTGCGGTCCAGTCGCCGATCCGCAGGATGTCGACCGGGCGCGCGCCTTCCAGATCGACCGTTGCGGTGGGTCTCGTCGGGTCCGCAGCCGACCGGCGGACCGGCGGCGGCAGCGCCGCCGTGTCCAGCACGACGATCGCCGACTCGCCTGCGCCACAGTCCCGCGCCGGCAGCGCGACCGCGTCGGTCTCGTCGTCGTCAGGAACACAGGCTCGTCCGCTCACGACCCCCGTTTCGGATAGTTCGACCGTGTCGAAACCGCACAGTGCGGTGATCCTCGAGCCACCGCACAGCGCATCGAGAAAGCCCGTGGATTGCTCATGAGCACTCCACGCCGAGGCAAGGACGATCGTCGCCGCGGCAGGCTCGGGTACCAGGACCGCGCCCACCTTCTCGGCGACGACAGTGGCTTCTAACAGGCGCGCGCCGATTCCGGCGGGTTCGGGTACCCGCAAGGCCGGCAGGCCCATCTCACACAGGGCCGCCCACCGCTGACGATCGGCGGTTCGAGACGTCATCGACGCTGCGGTGATCGCCTCGGCATCGCTCCGCCGCGCGAAGAACTCCGCAATGGCGTCGGCGAGCGCCAGGACGTCGCCATCCATTTCGAAATTCACGCATTCCAGGGAACTAGGCCGGTAACCGTGAGCGCAATATCTACGGGCGTTTTGGCGGGCAAATGCCGTTCTCAGTTCTGGACCGGCGCAAACGGGTCCGGAGCTCGTACGGTCGTCATAGCGACAACGTTGCGAGGAAGGGCAAGCATGAGCGCGGCGCCGGTATCAGGCCAGACGGGCGTGGAGGACATCCTTGGCCGGCTGGCGAGACTGGCACCGGCGAGCACGGCCCTGATCGTCGACGGGTTGGAGTACCCGTTCGGGCAGCTCGCCGAGGCGTCCGAGCGGGTCTCCAAGCAGCTGACCCCGGGCACCAGGGTGCTGGTGCGGTTGGGCAACAACGCGGCCTCGGTCGTCGCGATCCACGCGGCGTGGCGCGCGGGGTGTTCTGTCGTCGCCGCAAGCACGATGGTGCCGGAGTCCGAAGTGCGGCGGCGGCTGGCCGAGACGTCGGCGGCCGCACTGGTGACGCCGGCCACCTGCGGTGGTCTGGATGTCGACTTCGCCGACACCGAGGTTCGTGACGGCGCACCGGTCGGCGAGGCGGTGGTCATGTTCACGTCGGGCACCACCGGCACGCCGAAGGGCGCGTCGTTGACGTTCTCCGCCTTGCGCGGATCGGTGGCGGGGATCGCTACGGGCAATGGGCTCGACGGTGACGGCCGCCCCCCGCGACAGCCTGCACGTGGACCGCGCATCGTACTGGTACCAATCGCTCACATGGGCGGCTTCCTTGGCATGCTCACCGCATGGTGGCTTGGTAAACCGGCGCTGCTCGTCGAAAAGTTTTCGCCCGAGCGGGTATTCGACCTGGTCGAGCGGTATCGCCTCGGTGTGCTGGGCCTGACGCCAGCGATGGTGTGGGAGCTGGCTGCGTCCGACGGTGCGAGCGGGCTGCCTGGAGTGGACTACGTGATCGTCGGTACCGCAGCGATTCCCGAAGCGACGCGTCGTGCATTCGAACAGAAATACGGCGTACCCGTGCTGCGTAATTACGGGCAGACCGAGTTCGCCGGGGCGATTGCCTTCGAGCGGCCCGCCGACGTCGCCGCGGGTAAGCGCCCCGACGGCACCGTAGGCCGGGTCGCACCCGGAGTAGAGGTCGCGATCCTCGGCCCCGACGGCGCACCGGTGCCGGTCGGTGAGGTCGGCGAGATATCGGCGCGCGCCGCATCGGCCATGTCGGGTTATCTGAGTGCCGACGGTCAACCCGCTGATCCCGGAAACTGGTTGCGCACCGGCGATCTCGGAACCATCGATGACGATGGATTCCTGTTCGTCGTCGGTCGGGTACGCGACATGGTGGTGTGCGGAGGCTTCAACGTTTATCCCGCCCAGGTGGAGGCGGCGCTCAACGATCTGGCCCAGATCGCAGATTCCGCGGTTGCCGGTGTTCCCGACGAGAGGCTGGGCGAGGTTCCGGTCGCAGCTGTCGTGCTGCAGCCCGGCGCAACCGCTGACGCTGAGACGATCCGGCGGGCGCTGCGCGCCGTGCTTGCCGCATATGAGTTGCCCCGTCGCATCGCATTCGTCGACGCGATCCCGCGCCTTGATTCGGGCAAGGTCAACCGCGAAGAGGTCGCACGACTCGTGGAAAGCCGGCGGCAATGACGGTATCTGACACGGTAGCTCTGACCGATCTGGACGACAACGAATTTCGCGATCGCTTACGGCGATGGTTCATGGCGAACCCGGCTCCTGAGCTCGCTGCCTGCGCGTCGGTCGGCGACGACCGCGACGCGGACTATCTAGCGGCCCAGCGGCTCTGGCAAAAGCGGCTTGCGGGAGCCGGCCTGGCTTGTATCGCATGGCCGACCGCATATGGCGGCCAGGACGCGACCCCGATGCAGCAGTTGATTTTTCACGAGGAACACCAACGCGCGGGCGGGCGTGGCGGCGAACCGTTCTTCGTCGGGATCGGCCACGCCGGCCCCACGATCATCTCCGAAGGCACTGAGGAGCAACGCCGCCGCTGGCTGCCCGGCATCCTCACGGGCGATCTGATTTTCGCTCAATGCTTCTCCGAACCCGGCGCCGGGTCTGACCTCGCGGCCATCACGACCAGGGGTGTCGTCGACGACGACCATGTGGTAGTAACCGGACAGAAGATCTGGAACTCCCGCGCCCACAATGCCGATATGTGTGAACTGCTGGTGCGTACTGATGCCTCGAATCGGTACGGCGGGCTGACGTATCTCATCGCCGACATGCGCACACCGGGAATCACCGTGCGTCCGATCACAGCGATCACCGGCAGACCCGAATTCTGCGCGGTGTTCTTCGACGGCGCGCGCATCCCGCTGGAGAACGTCCTCGGAAAAATCGGCGCGGGATGGAAGGTGGCGACCACCACGCTGCTGTTCGAGCGCAGCACGGCATTCGCGGCCACCGTCATCGGATTGCAGCGGATCGTGGCGCAGCTGGCCGAAACCCATGCGGACAATCCTGCCCTGATGGATCGCCTACAGGAGCTCGCCGACGACGTGTTCGCCGTGCGGGCGCTGCTGTACAAGACCGTCTCCGAGCAACAACAGGGCGGCGAGCCCGGCCCTGCCAGCAGCGCGCTGAAGTTGGTCGCCACCGAGCTGAACCACAGGATCCGCAAATTCGGTGTGCTGGCGAATCTCGACGAGGTCGAGCAGTATTTCGAATCGTTCGGATTGCGGATCGGCGGCGGGACATCCGAGGTGCAACGCAACATCCTTGCCGAGCGCGTACTCGGCTTGCCGAAAGAGGCCCGGCGGTAACGAGTCTGGACTCCCGGGCGGTGGACAAGCTAGCTCGACGACGCACAGATCACGAAGTGGACCGGTCAGCTGTTCGTCCATTTGGGTGGCCGCTTCTCGGCGAAGGCTACCGCGCCCTCTTTGGCGTCGTTTGACGCGAAAACAGGTCCAATGATTTCGAATTGGCGGCGCCATACCTCATCGGCCGGCCATTCGCGCGACTCGATCATCACCCGCTTGGTCGCCGCGACGGCGAGCGGCCCGTTGGCGGTGATCTCCTCGGCCAGCGCGATCGCTCCGCCCAGGGCGCCACCCGGTCCGGTCAGCACGTTGACCATCCCCAACTCGTGCGCGCGGCGCGCCGGGAGGTTAGCGCCGGTCAGCGCCAGTTGCATGGCGATCGCCGCCGGTATCCGCTGCGGCAACCGGATCAATCCCCCGCCGCCCGCCACCAGGCCGCGCTTCACCTCGGGAATGCCGAAGGTGGCGTCATCGGCCGCGACGATCAGATCGGTGGCCAATGCCACTTCGGTGCCACCGGCGAGGGCGTAACCTTCGACCGCGGCGATCAGCGGCTTCACCGGAGGCCGTTCCGTGAAGCCGAGACCCCGGCCTTCTACCGCGACATTTTCTCCCCGCGCGAATGCCTTGAGATCCATTCCCGCACAGAACGATCCGCCAGCTCCCGTGACGATGCCAACCGACAATGCCGGATCGTCGTCCAGCCGGTCGGTAGCCGCGGCGAGGCCCTGGCTCACCGCGGCGTCTATCGCGTTCTTCGCCTGCGGCCGATTGATCGTGATAATGAGGATGCGGTGGCGTTGCTCGACGAGGACTGGGTTGTTGGCGTCTGAAGTCACGGCTAACAGCATAATAGTATCACTGATTGTGACAGGCGGCGGCCTCGTGGCAATGCACCTGGGGACAACCCGATTGCCGCCCCCCGGCATAATCCACCGACATGCCTCCTATACGCGTATGGTCAGTGCGTGGCCAAGCGACTGAACGCCGTCGAGCGCGCACCGCTCACGCGGGAGCTGATCGCCTCCGTCGCGGCGGACCTCATCCGAACCGAGGGGATCGACGCGCTCACGATGCGCACGGTCGCCGCGAAGCTCGGCGTGTCGGCAATGGCCCTCTACCACCACGTGGATGACAAGGACGAAATCGTGCGGCTGGTCGGCGATCAGATCCTCGCCAAGATCAAACTCCCGGACCCGGACACCGGCGACTGGCGTCGGCTGCTCGTGGACACGACCATCGACACTCACGAGGCGCTGCGCAGCGTGCCAGGCATGACAACAGTTCTGCTGACGCGCAAGATGCTTCCCAACGCGCGGCGAATCGTGTCGTTCTGCCTGAGGCAGTTCGAACGTGCCGGCCTGAGTAGGGCGGAAGCGAATGTCGCCTATGCCGGATTGCATCAGCTCAGCGTGGGCCGGCTCCTGATCGAGACGAGTCCGAACTTCGAGGTGCACTCGGCGCTGGCCGACGATACGGAACTCGCCGCCTACATGAAAGCGCTACACGACCGATCGTCGTTCGAGCAGGCGGTGTCGGCACTGCTCGACCACTATGACCACAAACGGCGGTCATGATATACACGTAAACTATACGGCGTAAGAGCCCATCATCGACGAGGAGACCGATGCCCGCCTTCGATGAAGTGGACTACGGACTGCCCGAGGGAATCCTCGTGCAGGCCGACGGCCCGATCCGGCTGGTGACCCTCAACCGTCCTGACGACCTCAACGGCGCCAACCGTCCCATGCATCAGGCGCTCGCGAAGGTGTGGGGTCGTCTCGATCGGGATGCCGGTGTGCGCGCGGTCGTTCTCACGGGTGCCGGGCAGGCGTTCAGTGCGGGAGGCGACTTCGGCTACATGCAGGAAAACATCGCCGACGAGGCGATGCGCGCGCAGACCATGGCCGAGGGCAGGGCCATCATCGAGGGCATGGTGCGCTGCCGCCTGCCGGTGGTGGCGGCCGTGAACGGGCCCGCGGTAGGCCTCGGGTGCAGCCTCGCCGTCCTCTCGGACATCGTGCTCATCGCCGAGGGCGCCTTCCTCGCCGATCCGCATCTGCGTATGGGCCTCGTCCCCGGGGACGGGGGCATGTCGTGGCCGACTCTCATCGGCTTGTCGCGGGCGAAAGAGTACCTGTTTCTCGGGGGCCGTATCCCCGCGGACGAGGCAGTCCGGCTCGGCTTGGCGAGCCGCACGGTAGCGGCGCAGTCCCTGCTGGACGAAGCGCTCACTCTCGCAACGAAACTGGCGAGCATGCCGCCGGCCGCGCTCAGGCAGACGAAACGGGCGCTGAACTCCTATCTGGAGGTCCAGCTCGAGCACGCGTTCGCGCGCGGGCTGGACGGCGAACTGGTGAGCATGGGCTCCGACGAACACCGGGATGCGGTTGTGCGCGCCCGAAACAAGGCCGCTGGCCGGAGCCGCTGAGACCGCGGCCGGCAGCTCAGGCCCGCTCGGAGCGCAGGACGCGCCGCATGATCTTGCCGGTCGCCGTTTTCGGTATCTCGTCGAGGATCGCAACGCTGCGTGGGTACTTGTAGGCGGCCATGCGCTGTCGGCAGAACTCGATCAATGCGTCGGCGTCTACGATGTGGCCCTCGCGCAAGGAAACGAATGCCTTGACCGTCTCGCCTCGATAGGGATCGGGGTGACCGACGACAGCGGCTTCCCGTACCGCCTCGTGCGTGTACAACACGTCCTCGACCTCTCGCGGCCAGACCTTGTATCCGCTGGCCACGATCATGTCCTTCTTGCGGTCCACCAAATAGAACCAGCCCGCGTCGTCGACGTAGCCGACGTCGCCCGTCAACAGTCGCCCGTTATGGAAGGCCGCTGCGGTCTGGTCCGGCTGGTTCCAGTAACCCGGCACGACCTGCGGTCCCGAGACAGCAAGTTCGCCGATCTGCCCGGGCGGCAGCTGCTGACCTTCGTCATCGAGCACGGCGACGTCGACACCCGGCAGCGGCTTGCCGACCGATAGTGCCCCTGTCTGAGGATCGACCGGTGCATCGTCGCCCATGGGCACAGCGAGCACCGGGCAGGTCGTCTCCGTCATCCCGTAGACGTTGTGGATGTAGGTGCCGAATCGGTCCTGGAAGCGCTCCAGTACACCGACAGCCACGGGCGCCCCGCCGGAGGCGATTGTGGTCAGGCTAGCCAGATCCGGCCGTGTAGCGTCGGACTCCGCGAGGGCGATGAATGCCGTGAGCGCGCCAACCGTGAAGGTAGGCCGGTGACGGCGCACCGCGTCCAGCACGACGTCGGGGCGAAATCGGTTGCACAACACCAGCACACCGCCCGCGGCGATCGCGGTCGCGATGTGTCCGGTCAGCCCCGTCACGTGGAACAACGGGGCGATTCCGAGTACGGTGTCGCCGTCGGCGAGCGCAAACCATTCCCGGTAACTCCGGCCACCCGTGACGATGTTGCCGTGCGTGTTCGTAGCACCCTTGGGCTTTCCCGTCGTACCGGAGGTGTACGTGATGACGGCGACGTCACCGCTCACCGGGGCCCGTTTGTCGGGACGTCGACCCCAGTGCTCGGCGATGAGCGCGTGCAAGCCGTCGCTTGGGTTCTGCCAGTCGAGCGCGTTCGTGGTGATCACTCGCTCGACCGGCCCTCCGCCGAGGGCATCCGCAAGCTCTCGTGTGTACAACTCGTCGAGCGCGATCAGCACCCGGGGCGTGGCATCGTCGGCGAGCTTCACGACCTCGCCTGGTGTGAGCATCGGGTTGATCGGCACCGCCGAGCCGCCGAGTTTCCAGATGGCCAGCAGCGCAATGACGTACTGAGGCACGTTCTGCAGGTACAGCGCCGCGCGGTCGCCGGAACCGAAACCGCCGGCGGCAAGCGCGACGGCCAGACCGTCACTGGCGCTGTCGACTTCGCCGTAGGTGAGCACCGTGTCGAAATGCGCCAGTGCAGGGCGGTGCGGCGCATCGGCGGCCCAGCGCCGGAAGGTGTCGAGCAGCGTGGGTTCGTTGTACACCCTCGATGCCTAGTTGGTGCCCTCGGTCAGCTTGATACCGTTCTCGCGCAGGAAATTACGCTTCTTCGTGTCATCAAGGCCGTCGACCTTGTTGTAGAAGTCGGCTGGCTCGCGCAGTCCTTCTGCGTGCGGCCAGTCCGACCCCATCAGCAGGGTCTCGTCAGTCCCGAGCTTTTCAATCATCGCCACGGTGTCGTCCTCGGGGTAGGGCACCACCCGAACATGCTTCTTGAAGATCGCGCTGGGCCGCTCCTTGAGCTGACCGCCGAGCCACCGGCCGTTGCGCGCCATTCCACGACTCTTGTCCATGTGGCGGATGAAGTGCGGAACCCACTCGGCGCCAAACTCGCTGACGAGCACCTTGATGTTGGGGTAGCGACCGAAGATGTTGTCGAAGATGAGCGCGGAGATCGTGTCGGTGATCGGCCGCTCCCCGTAGGTGTTCTGCCATTGCCACGCCGAGAACTGGAACGGGGGAACCAGGCCCCAACCCCAGTCGGAGGCGATGTTGTCCTGGTAGTAGAACTCGGCGATGTGGTAGCACACCACCGCTTTGGCCTCGTTGATTCGCGCCCAGAACGGGTCGAAGTACGGATCACCCGGTGAGCGTCCGTATGCCGGCCCGGCTGGCAGCACCACGAAGCGTGCACCCGCGTCAAGAACTCGGTCGAGTTCCTCGCACGCGCGGTCCAGATTGCGCATCGACATGAGAGCGGGGGCATAGATCCGATTCTTGAAGTTGAAGCCCCAGTCCTCGTTGATCCACTTGTTGAAGGATTCGATGTTGTCATAGAGCGGATCGACGCCGCGCAGGTACTGCTCGGCCATCAGCGCCCAACCGCCGGGGTACATGATCGCCCGTTCGATTTGCTGTTCGTTGAGTTGCGCCAGCCGCGCCTCCCGATCCAGGTACTCCGGCTGCATGGGCTCGTAGAAGCGGTCGGCCTCGGCCGCGTTGCCGGCGGCGCGCTGCTTGAGCATCTCGACGAGCGACCCCGGCACATAAGCCTCGTCCAGATCGTTCTCGAGCGCGGTGACGATCTGATCGTTGGCCAGCAGCACTTTGCGTCCCGACGGCGCGATGATCGGCCGAACAGCGGTGTCCAACTTGTCCTTCGGCATGAAGCGGGTGAAGCAGTCCTCCGCTTCGTAGGAGTGCTGATCGAAGTCGGTCAGTTGGTAAGGCAGTTCGCCGACCGTGTTCTCGATGAGTGCCATGGCGGACGTCCTTTCATCGCGCGATGCGTTTGAACGCTATCTACTATACATGTATACCTGACGGCGTAAAGTCGACCTGCCCTCATCTCTGTTCGTCAGTGTCCGGTAAACCACGGGGGACGGCGCTCCAGGAACGCCGCCTTGCCCTCTTGCGCGTCGGCACTGGGCCCGACCCACAAGACGGCCTGCTGAGCGTCACCAAGCGAGGTCTGCAGTGTGTTCTCCAGTGCCCGCCGCATCATGAACTTGACCGCCCGCACGGCCAGCGGCGCCGCGGAGGCGAATTGGCGGGCGAGTTCCATCGTCCTCGGCCATAGCCGCTCGTCGTCGACGACTTCCGTCGCCAACCCGAGCCGCTGTGCCTCACCGGCGTCATAGATCTCCGAGAGCGCGACCATGCGAAATGCGTTGTCGTATCCCATTGCCCGCGGGAAGAGCCACGCCCCGCCCTCGTCCGGAAGCAACCCGGCGCGCGCGCTGGTGTCGCCCATCCGCGCGCTGGCGGCGACGATCCTGAGGTCGCACGCGAGGGCAAAGGCGAGCCCGCCGTTGACCGCGACGCCGTTCACCGCGCAGATCACCGGCTTGTCGAGGTGGTTCAGCGCGGTGATGACCGCGTGAGCGTCCTCGCGCAGCTCACGTGCCCGCCCGATCTGGTGCGCGAGCACGTCGGCGAAGCCGGCATCGGGAGATACGTCGCCGCCCGTGCAGAAGCCTCGGCCCTTACCTGTCAACACCAGGACGCGGATGTCGTCGTCGAGCCGAACACGCCGAATGGCTTCCAGGAGTTCGGCGCACATCTGCGGCGTGTACGCGCCGAGCCGGTCAGGGCGATCGATCGTCACGACGGCGATGCCGTTTTCGGGTGTCGAGAACTCGGTGTGCCGCACGGAGGTACTCATAGGCGCGCCGCCGGTGGCAGGGACCTTGATACGAGCAGCTGTCGCCCGATGTCCTTCATCGAGTCGGCCCAGCCGCCGTACATGGCGTCGAG
The DNA here is from genome assembly GCF_001667785.1 of Mycobacterium sp. E3247. NCBI lineage: Bacteria > Bacillati > Actinomycetota > Actinomycetes > Mycobacteriales > Mycobacteriaceae > Mycobacterium > Mycobacterium sp. E3247. Next base: position 30,253 of record NZ_LZJG01000489.1, read on the forward strand.
GATGCGACTTCGTTTGACATAGCCGGACAGCGCGTGCTCCGTGGTCAGACCGATGGCACCGCAGACCTGAAGACATGCGCGGCTCGCGGTGTCGACCGCATAGCCGGCGTAGGCCTTGGCGGTGCGCGCATCCAGACTGCTGCCGGTACGCCACGCCAGCGCACTCAACTCGGCGGCGCCCCGCACCAGTGCGTAGCTCTCGGCCAACCGATGTCGCGGGCTCTGGTTCGCGCCGATAGGGCGTCCGAACTGCACCCGCGTAGTGATTTGATCGGCCGCGAGGCGCAACATCGCCGAGCCGTTGCCGACAAGTTCCGACGACAGCGCGCGCTCCGCCGCCGCGGCGATCGACACATAATCGACGTCCACCGTGGGTGCCGCGTCGCGCCGGACGCGCAGCCGGACTCGCTGGAGATTCGCGTCGGGATCGAACCCCGCCACCGGCGTAACGGCGGACTCGTGTACGGAGAGGTCGACGACGAAGGCGGTATCGTGCGTCGCCACGACGGTCGGTCCGGAGACGTCGGCGAGGAGCACTCCGTCGATCTCGATCCCCTCGTCGATGAGGCAAGCCGAGGTGCGGGAGTTAAACGGGTGCAGAACAGGGATTCTCGTTCCGTTGTGCTCTGCGAACGCGACCGTGTTCAGGATCGCCGATGCCCGCCCCACCATGCCCTGCTCCGTGAACAGCAGGTCGAGTGCCGCGGCCGGGTCGTCGGCGACGACGTCGCCCCAGCCCAGCTCTTCGAGTCCCGTGACGATGTCGCCGTCACCGGAATCGAAGAGGACTCGGATGGAGCCCCTGAGGAGCTCCGCCGTCTCAGCGTCCACGTTCGTTTTCCTTCGGCAGCTTGAGGATCCGATCGGCGATGATGCCGTACTGCACCTCGCGGGCGCCGCCGTAGATCGAGGCGGCCCGCGAGTACCACCAGCGGTCCCGCCACGCCGCCGACGCGCCGTCGTCACCGATCAGGACGTCCGCCCCCAGCAGTGACATCGCGGCGTCGAGCACATCTTGCTCGGCTGTCGACAGGAGCAGCTTGTCGAGGCTGGTCTCGGGGCCCACCGTCTCGCCTGCCGCGAGTCGGCCCAATGTGCTTGCCGTGCGGGCACGCAACACCGCGAGGTTCAAGTACGCCCGGCCGATGACCGCGGCGCGACGCGAGTCCGGCGCGCCTTCTTCGTGGCCGAGGGAGTGCACGAGCTGTTGAAGATAGGAGGTCGCGATCGCCATCCGCATCCACGCGTATGTTCCGCGCTCGTACTGCAGCAGATCCATGGCGACCGCCCACCCGGCGCCGTCAACGCCGATCACCCGGTCCGGCTCGACGAGGACGTCGGTGAAGAAGATTTCGGCAAGCTCTTCCCGGCCGCTGGCCAGCGCGATGGGTCGGCGGTCGACACCGGGTGAGTCGAGATCGACCAGCAGCATCACCAGGCCGCGGTGGCGATCGGTCACCGCGCCGCTGCGCGCCAGCAGGACGATGCGATCAGCAAAAGCACCATATGACGTCCAGATCTTCTGTCCGTTGACGACGTAGCAGCCGTCGTCCCTGGCGACGGCTTTGGTGCGCAGGGCCGCGAGGTCGCTGCCCGCCTCGGGCTCGGAAAAGCCCTGGGACCACAGCTCGTCACCGCGTAGCGCTGCGGGAAGTCGCGCCGCTGCTAACCGCGGCGCGTGGTTCACGACCGCCGGCCCGACCACTTCCAACACGAGCAGGTGTTCCGGAATCGGGTAACCAGCCAGAGCCAGTCGTTCCAGAACCTGGCACCGGACCAGCGGCGAACCGCCAATGCCGCCAACCGCTTCGGGCCAGCCCCATCGACTCCAGCCCCCGTCGTAGAGCCACTTCATCATGCGCCGCGACTGCTCGAGCGCTTGGGCCATACCGGCTGCGGGCTCCCGTAGCGGAGCCAACTCGTCGGCGGCCGCGAGCAAAGCGCCGTCGAATTCGTCGAGAATGCGCTCGGAATCGGGTCCCGCCGCGGGAACGGCGATCTCGCTGGTATTCACAGCCACGGCTTCCAACTATACATGTAAAGGGAGGGCGACCCAAGCAATCCGGCGTGATGCATCGCCCCGCGCACCCGCCGCATATGGTTATATTATTTTAATGGAAGCAATTGCGCAGGTGCCCTCTGCCGCTAAGGTGTCGCTGCTGCTCGAGCGGGTGGCGCTCGAGGTGACGGACGGACGACTTCCCAGCGCACAAGTGGCGGTCGGACATAATGGCGAACTCGTCGCGTTCGAGACGTTCGGCGACGCCGAACCGACCACTCGCTACCGGCTGCAGTCGGCGAGCCGACCATTCGTGGCCGGCGCGCTCTGGAAGGTCATCGACGAATATGGCGTCGACATCGGCACACCGGTGTCGACATGGATACCAGGCTTCTGCGACGAAATAACGCTGCGAGACATCGCAACTCACCGGGCAGGTCTCGCCTATGCACCGTTGGGCGCCAAGCGGATGGCGACGCGGGCATCGCGCCTCGAGGCCATGGCACGGTGGCAGCCCGATCCCGAAACCCGCGGACACCTGCAGTTCGCGCTGACGTCGTCGGGTTGGGTGATCTGGGAGGTCATCGAGTCGCTTACTGGGCTGCCACTGCCGGAGTATCTGGACAAGCACATTGTGGGACCGCTCGGACTGACAGCCCAGCTCGCGGTGCCGATCGAAGAGCAGGGCGACGTGGCGCCCATGGTTCTGCTCGATGATCCGTCCGAAGAACTGGACCCGTGGGGTCCGTGGTACCTCGACCCCGCCGAAGTGCTGGCCAGGGGCGAGCCATCGCACAGCGTGGTCGCCACCGCAGCCGACGTCGCCATGCACTACCAAGGCATGCTGCACTCCGACGTGTGGACGCGAGCGGCCGTCGCCGAGGGTTGCCGCGCACACGTCACCGAACCGGTGCACGGTCCAATCGAGCACGGAGGGACCGACTATCCGGTGTCGATCGGGCTGTTCGTCACGGTCCGCGGTGAGTCATGGCAGAACGGGTGGATGCCCGCCACGGGCTCACCGGCGACGTTCGGACACGGCGGTGCGCCCTTGCAGCAATCCTTCTGCGATCCCACCACCGGCCTCAGCTTCGCCTTTCTGACCAACGGGTATCCCGCGTCGGGGTACGCCTTGAACCGTTGGGGCAAGAATCTCTCCGCTGTTGTGCTGGATCTGGCCGGCGACATCGCCTGACGGCGCTCCGGCGGCTACTACCGACTTTGCAGTCACACGTTCGGTCGGACTCGGGTCACACCTTGGTCGCGCCCATGTCGACGGTGAGCTGAGTTCCGGTGACCGCGCGTGAGAGCTCGGACGCCAGATAGACGACCGCGTCGGAGATGTCGTCCGGTTCGGCCAAGAGAAGGCCGGGCAGCGCACTGGCGTAGGACATCCCGTAGTTGGGGTGCGCGGACAACAGTTCACCCATGTGAGTGTCCTCGGTCGCCATCACTGTGGAAACTCCCCAGGGATGGATGGAATTGACCCGGATTCCGTACTCGCCCAACTCAATTGCGGCCGACTTCGTCAACCCCACGACTCCGTGTTTGGCTGCGCTGTAGTGAGCTTGTCCAGGAAGGGATTTCAACCCAGCCACGGAGCTGATGGTGATGATCGACCCGCCGTTGCCCGCGGCCAGCATATGCGGAACCGCTGCCTTCAAGGTGCGCCAGACGCCGGTGAGATTGACGTCGATCATGGACTTCCACTGCTCGTCGGACATCTCCCAGAAGCGGCCCCAACTCACGACGCCCGCATTCGCCACGACCACGTCCAACCGCCCACCGAATTCCGCAACGCCCTGCCCCAACACCTGCCCGAGCGCCTCCGAGTCCCGGACGTCAGCGGTCCCGGCGACGATGCGCCCGCCGTTCTTCTCGACGAGCTTGATTGTCTCCTTGAGATCCGCTGCCGTTGCAGGTGGATATCCCTCGTGCTGTGACACCCGGTCGGCGACGTCGACGGCGATGATCGCCGCACCCTCCTGAGCGAGTCGCTGAGCGTGGCTGCGTCCCTGCCCGCGCGCAGCGCCGGTGATGAAGGCCACCTTGCCGTCGAGTAATCCCATTGTGGTCGCGTGCCTTTCGTCAGAGAGCGATGTCGTGTAGCCGACCGGTCAGGAATTCGGGGCGGCCCACCATCCGGGGTAGCAGCCGGCGCCGGGCGAATCGCCAGCCGGCAGCGGTGCGTATGACGTCGTCGCGGTAGACGCCGAGAAACAAGATGCCGCGGCCATCCGCTGTGCGTCGCGCCCACTCCGTGATGGTGAAGTAGGTCATCGCGGTGTCGCCGTGGACCTCGACGAGACCCTGGTGCAAAGTCTGGAACACGAAGTCCAACCCCGAGACGGTGCGCCCGATCGTTTCGGCGATGGCCGTGCGACCGACCGCGTCCTCGGTGGTGGGTGTCGACAGAACACCGTCTTCGGCATAGGTTTCGACGGCCTCTTCGACGGCGAAGCGGCACATCGCCTCCGAGTAGGAGGCCGCGAGGTGGTTGATCGCGATGATGTCGGCGACCTGCTGTGGGTCGGGCTGGCCGATGATCACGCGACGACCCGCAGGAGTGCCGTGGCGACGACATTGGCCTCGTCGTCGCCCTGGTGCAGCCGGGCACTGACCAGAATGGAGCCCGCTACGTCGGACTCGACCGACGCGTTCGCCACGAACGGACCGGTCCGACCCGCCTTCACGATGCGCACGTCGAGGCTCTGCACGCGTCGAACCCGCCCCGCCGCGTGAAGCGCGGCGGCCTCGAGCGCGACAATGATGGGACCGTGGTGCAGCAGCACGCCGCCGAGTTCGGGCGTGAGCTCCTCGATGACAAACCGTCCATCGCCCTTTAGCCGGGCACTGTAGGCGCTGGCGAGCGGCGGGAGGTCGCCGGTGTCGGGCACCCCGGGGCCGGGGTCGATGTACTCGAAACCCGTACCGGTAGGCGAGATCATCGTCCAGTCGGCGGTCCCGAGGCCGAGGAGCCGGTGCGGATCGTCTTCCGCGGTGATCCGCGCCTCGGTGAAGATCTGGCTGCGCGCCCGCCGTGTCATCGTCCCGCACACGGCCACGGCGTCCACATCTTCGCCCACCGGTCCACACAACTGGATCCCGATGTGTGTGAGTGCCAGTTGCCAGTGCCGATCCACCGCAATACCGGCCGTGTCGAGCATGGCAATCGCGACCGGTGCCGCCAGCAGGCCTTCGCCATGCCGAAGATCGCTGCGCACCGGCATCCGACCGAGTGCGTCGTAGCCCTCACCCAGCACCGACCGGCATCCGAGATACCGATAGCTCATCAAATTCTCGACAGCTTGCGCCCATACCCCGTAAGCCTGGGTGTTCACATGCACTCCCAACGGTCGACAATGACCTAAATGAACTAACTATATACCGGCGCTGGCGCACACGGTTATTCGCCTTCGGCCCCGGCGCCGGCCAGCAGCGGAGCCAACCGCGTGCAGATGGTTTGGACATTGCGCGCGACATCGGCTTCCGCCATGCCACCGATCGACGCCCACAGAAACACGGTCTGTACCGGCGCGCCCGCGGTCAACTCCCGGATCTGGCCCGCCACGGTCTCGGGCGTGCCGTACATGAACGAGTTGAGAGGGCCGTCGCGGCCCTGCCGCACCAAACGTTCGACATCGACCGGCCTGGGCGTCGGGGCGCCGGTTCCCTCCACCATGTGTTTACGATACGAGTCGAGTTGGTGGGCGAGGTGTTTGGACACCATCGGCCAGTCACGTTCGGGATCCTCTGTCACGCAGCCCTGAATCCCGCCGGCCATCACACCCGACGAGACGGGGTGACCGCCCTCGGCGAGACCCTCGGCGTACGGTCTCCACAGCGCGCCATTTGCCGACAGCAGCCGCTCTCCCAGCAGGCCTGCTCGCCGCGCCCCTTTGGGCCCCTGGTAGCCCATCCAGACCGGCACCGGTTGTTGCACAGGCGACGGGCGAACCCCGCCCGGCCCCCATAGCTGACGTAGGCGCCGCACCGCGTCGTCGGTCTGCTTGTAACGCGCCACCATTGACGCCTCGAAGAGATCAAACTCCGGAACGCGGTAACCGGTACCCACCCCGAGATCGAGTCGCCCACCGGACAGGATGTCGACAACGACGCTCTGCTCGGCGATCTCGGCAGGGTGGTGCAACGGGGCGATCAGGATCGCGGTGCCCAACCGGATGCGCCGAGTGCGTGCGGCGGCCGCCGCCGCCATCGTCAGCGGGCTGGTCAGATAGCCGTCGTCGAACAGGTGGTGCTCGGAAAACCACGCCGACGAGGCGCCCAGGCGTTCGGCCTCTTCGCACATCTCGAGTGTGAAACCGTAGAGCCTCGACGGGTCCTGCGCCCACTGCGCCGGATTGCGCAGGTCGAAGTACACGCCTACGTCGATCGCCGAGCGTTGAGGTGAACCCATGGCTGCTACACCGAACCCTTTACATCGGCCAAATACGGTTGATGGGAGCCCAAGCCACCGTCCACGCTGATGACCTGTCCGGTGATGAACCCCGCTTGTGCCGAGCACAGGAAAACGACGAGTGCCGCGATGTCGTCCGGCTGCCCGAGTCGGGGTGTGAGGTGATGGCGGAGCATGAACTCCTTCATCGGGCCCGCATAGGTCTCTTCCGTTGCCGGCGTGACCACCAACCCGGGCGCGATTGCGTTGCACCGCACCCCGGCATTGCCGTATTGCGCAGCCGTGTAGAGCGTTAGCGCGTTGATGCCCGCCTTCGAAACGCCATACGCGGTGTGCCCGGCGTCGCCCGCCAGGCCGGCCCCGGAGGAGGTGTTCACGATGCTCGACTCACCCGCAGCGATGAGATACGGCAGAGCGAGTTTCGTCGCCAGCATGGTGCCCGTCAGGTTGATCCGCAGGCTTTGATCCCACACCTGTGGGTCCATGTCGGCGACATTGAGGTCCCTGGTGCTCGCCAGGTGCGTGGCGGCGGCGTTGTTGTGCAGGATGTCCAAGCGCCCGAACAGTGAAACGGCTCGCTCGATCATCGCCGCAATCTGGCCGGCGTCCCCGAGGTCGACAGCCACCGGTTCGGCTCGGCCGCCCTCCGCGATGATTTCGCTTGCGACCGCCCCGGCGCCGCCAAAGTTGACATCCGCCACCACGACTGCGGCTCCCGCACGTGCCAAAGCCCGCACGCATACGCGTCCGATTCCCGAGGCGGCACCTGTGACGACGGCGACCTTGCCATCCAACAGCTTCGTCACTTCGCCTTCACTCCGGGCGCGACGGGCTGGGAGGTCAGCTCACTGGTGTCGACACCGGCCCAGAAGTCCGTCCACGATGTGGCGCGGGGCAGGTTCGGCGCACCTGCGACCGACCATCCCTCGAAGGCGACCGCCTGCGGTCGCTCGATGTGGTCCGCCGCGTACCAATGGTTTTCGCGCCGGCGAGTAAACAACCACCGCCCGTCGACGCGCTGGTACTCGTCGTCGTACCGGATCGCCATGACAATCCACCGCGCTCCGACCTCGTGCTCGGCACGGCAGTAGACGTTGCCGACTGCATGCGTATCGTCGAGGAGTTCAACGCGATGGCCGACGATCTGGTGCATCGACCGATAGAACTGGCTCACCATCGAGACCAGCGCATCGCGAAGCGCGTCCCGACCGTAGCGATCGCGCCCTACCCGCACGTCGGGAACGAACAGTTCCACCCACGCATCGACGTCGCGATCATCGATGGCCATCGCGTAGCGGATGGGCAACTGCTGGATCTCCAGGGTGTCCTCGATCCGGCGCAGCCGGTCCTCGATTGTCATCCGGCTCATCAATCCTCTTCGATGATGATCGCCATCTCCGGGCAGGCGGCAGCGCCATTGCGGACGACAGCCTCATCACCGGGGTCGACGACGTGGTCCTTCAGGATCGAGTAGCCGGAGTCATCGATAGGAAACAGGTCGGGGTCGACCGCATAGCACTGAGCGTGCCCGACGCACTTCGCCTGTTCGAGCCGAACTTTCATGATCGTGATCCCTCTTGGCCGCCGAATCGAGACTACTTAATAAGGTGACGATACATCTAATTAGTTGAGCTGAATAGTCGCCAGCGTAACGCGTCGACGCCGCGACGAGAACACCGACACCACCGCCGCGGGCGTGTGCCGAACGGTCCGCCCAAAAAGCTGTAGTGGCCGCCCGGGATCAACTTGACTGATTCCCATAGGCTGCCAGCTCGGTCCGCAACCGCTTCTTGTCGAACTTTCCGCTCGCGAGCACCGGTAGTTCGGTTGCGACAACCAGACGCCGCGGCACCTTGTAACCGGCGAGGCTCAGCCGAACCGCCGCCTGAAGCTGTTCCAGCGTCACGGTTGCCCCCGGCCTGGGCACGACAACGGCGCACACCGCCTCGCCCCACCGCGGATCCGGTACGCCCACCACGGCGCAACCGGCGACTTCGGGCAGCTCGCCGATCGCGTTCTCGACCTCAGGCGAGTACACGTTCTCACCGCCGGTGATGATCACGTCCTTCTTGCGGTCGACGAGATAAAGCAGTCCGCGCTCATCGAACCTGCCGACGTCCCCGGTATGGCACCAGCCGTCCCGTAGCGTCGCGAGCGTCGCGGCCGCGTCGTCCCAATAGCCGCGGAACAACGCGTCGGACTGGACCACGATCTCGCCGGGAGAGCCTGGATTCACGTCTTGTCCGTCGTCTCCGACGATTCGTACCCGCACACCCGGGAACGGGTAGCCGACGGAGCGCAGTCGATTGTCGGTCGCTTCCGGGTCGTGCAGCTCGCGCGGCAACCCCGAGACGATGGCCTCGGTCTGACCGTAGAGGTTCAGAAATCCCGCCTGGGGCATCACCGCCATCGCCCGCGCCAACGTGGCGCCGTTCATCGGCGCCGCCGAATACACCACGGTACGAACGGTTTCCAGCGCCCGGCTGCCGTCCGGAAGCGCTTCCAGCAGTGCCTGCAGCATGACGGGCGCCAGGTGCAGCACACTGATCCGCTCGGCCGCAACAAGTTGAACTGCGTCGGCAACGTCGAACTGGTCTTGCAGCACCACCGTTCCGCCCCGCGCGTGCAGCCCACCGATGATGCCGAGGGCACCGACATGGCACATCGGCATGTTGATCAGCCCACGATCGTGCGAGCCCGTCGCCATCTCGGCGTTCATCGCATAGAAGACCCGACGGAGCTCGCGTTGGCCCAGCACACAGCACTTCGACGGTCCAGTGGTACCGCTGGTGAATAGAAGACAGGCGATGTCGTCCGCGCGGGCGCGGTGCAGGGGTTGCTGGGCGGGCGCTGAGTCGATGAAGTCCTCATAGTCGACGAGGCCGGACCGTCGATCACCGATGCACACGATCAACGGCGACCACGTGAGCTGGGGGGATAACTCGTCGAGCACGCCGGCGAACTCGGTCGCGACGAAAATCACCGCGGGCCGGACGCGGTCCAGGGCGTCCTGTAGCTCGACCGGGGATGATCGAAAGTTGACCGCCGCGAGGATGATTCCGCTCAGCTGCGTCGCGGCGGTGATTTCCCCGAATTCGATTGAATTGCGGCTGTAGACGGCGATGCGATCCTGCCGGGCCACCCCCGCAGCCGTCAGCGCCGACACCAGGCGATCTGCCCGTTCGCGGAGCTCGCGGTGGGTGAGCACGCGTTGTTTGTGCCCGTAGGCCACCACATCGGGGTGGCGCAGGGCGTTGTCGACGACGATGTCGCCGAGCGTCAACTCACCTGAGTTCCTGCTGCTCTGCTCCACAGCCGGGTCAGTCGCTGGCGGGAAGCGGCTTAACTTCCTTGATCGCCATGGGTGTCGTGCCGATGGACAACGATCCCTTGCCAGCTCTGGTGACCAGCACTTCAGCACCGTCGGCGGCGACGTAACGCTTGCCCATCACGGTACCGCCGGCGAACGCGTCGACGGTGTATTTGGAATCCACCTTTGGATCCTGCGTGCCGAGCGGTATCGGGACCGCGGGTGCGCCGCCGATCCGTAGGTCATCGAGGGCCTCGGAGCTGCGCACCACGATGAGCTGGGTGTCGCAGACCTGGCTCTGCAGGCGGGTGCCGTTCTTGATCATGCGGGTTCCTTTGTCGCTTCGTTGAATTCGCGAACGAGTTCGCGGCGCAGCACCTTGCCGGTCGCGTTCGTGGGCAGCGTGTTGCGGAAGACGACACGGTCCGGCGTGCGTGATCCGCGCAGTTGCGCGCGGACAAATCCGCGCAAATCCTCCGTGTCCGGCGAAGCACCGGGTGCGGCGACCACGACAGCGACGATGATCTGTCCCCACTGGGGATCCTCGGCGCCGACGACCGCGCAGTCGTGCACGTGCGGATGCTCGACGAGCACGTCCTCGATTTCGGCGGGGGCGATGTTCTCGCCCCCGCGGATGATCGTGTCGTCGGAGCGACCGCCGAGGAACAGGTACCCGTCGGCGTCGAGCTGGGCGACGTCCCTGGTCGGGAACCAACCCTGCTCGTCCAGCACGGAAGCGATACCGGTGTAGCGGCCCGAGACCTGCTCGCCGCGTACAAAAAGCTCGCCGGGCTCGTTCGGCCCGAGAACGGTCCCGTCCTCGGCGCGGATCTGTACCTCGATCGTCGGCACTGGCCGGCCCACCGACCCGAGCCGGCGGTTCACGCTCGCATCGTCTGAGGCCAGCGCGGCGCGGTGGTCGTCCGGGGTGAGCACTGCGATGGTCGAACTGGTCTCGGTCAGCCCATAGGCGTTGACGAAACCCACCTCTGGCAGCAGCGTCAGCGCCTTGCGCACCAGCGGCAGTGCGACCTTCGAGCCGCCGTAGGCCAGGGTGCGAAGCGTCGGCAGTGTCGTCTCGGCGGCGTCCAGCGCGGTGACGATGCGGTCGAGCATCGTCGGAACGACGGTGGCCGACGTGACGGCTTCGACGTCGATCAGGCGCAGCCACTCGGCGGCATCAAACGTGGGCAGGTACACCATCTTGCGGCCCGCGTACAGGTTCGACAGCGCCGCCGACACGCCGGCGATGTGATAGGGAGGCACGCAGATCAGCGCGGCGTCGCCCGGCTGTGCGGAGTCGAAATCGACGGTCCCGGTGATGTAGCTGGTGAGGTTGATGTGACTCAGCTCAACGGCTTTCGGCGTCGATGTAGTTCCCGAGGTGAACAGCACCACCGCCACAGCGTCGGGGTCGACGACTGCGGCCGCAGCTTCTGCAGTGCGGGCGGCACTCAGGAAGTCGGCCGACGAGATCACCTGCCTGCCGGTGGCGCCGACCATGTTCCGGTAGTCGTCCTCGACGATCACCAACGGGCCCGGCAGCCGGCCGATCAGCGTGCGCAGGCCGTCGGCCGAGAGGCGATAATTGAGGGGCGTGACCGGCACCGCCGCGCGCGCAGAGGCGAACAGCAGCAGCGGCAGCATTGCCCCACCGGTGCCGACGTAGGCGACGTGCTGCGCGCCCGACGCCGCGATCACACCCGAACCGCCGTCGGCCAGCGTGGTGAGCTCGGAGACGGTGAGTCGCAGGTCACCGGATACGATCGCGGTGCGATCGGGGTCGGCCAGCCCACCCGCCTGGGCCATCTCCAACAGCAACGAGATGCTCACGGGATCTCCCTAGAACAGGTACCGCGCAATGAGGTCGGCGACGGCCGCCGGCTTGTCGACACCGTCGACCTCGATCGTGTGGCGCACGGTGAGGTTGACCGTCGACTCGTCGACCTTGGTGGCGTCGACGAGCGCCGAGCGCAGCCGAATTCGGCTGCCCGCCCTGACCGGAGCCAGAAAGCGCACCTTGTTCAAGCCGTAATTGATGCCCATCTTGGCGTTCTCCACACGGTAGTTCGCCTTGCTCAGGCCTGGTATGAGCGAAAGTGTCAGGAAGCCGTGGGCGATCGTGGCGCCGTACGGGCTCTCCTTCTCGGCCTTTTCGACGTCGACGTGTATCCATTGCCGGTCGAGTGTCGTCGTTCCGAAGTCATCGATCCGGTCCTGGTCGACGACCAGCCAGTCGCTCACCCCCAGCTCTGCCCCCACCAATCCGACCGCTTCGTCGATGGACGTGATGACCTTCACGACAACCTCGCTTTCACCAACCCACTATCCGGTCATCTATTTAACGGTATAGGCTCGCCGAAGTCACCGCCGGGGCCAATCCCGCTTTCACCGTGAAGGACGACTATGACAGCGACAACACCCAAAGCCGCCATCGTGGCCGCAGCGCGCACGGCGATCGGAACGGCCCGTCGAGGCACCCTCGTCGACGTCGACGCCCGCGAGCTCGCCAAGCCCGTCGTCTCCGCCGCGATCGAGCGGTCCGGTTTCGAGCCCTCCGACTTCGAGGACCTGGTGCTCGCCGAGGTGCTGCAGGGTGGCGGCGACATCGCGCGCTACGTGGCCGTGGATCTGGGGCTCATAAACGTTGCCGGAATGGCCGTCAACCGGCAATGCGCCTCCAGCCTGACCGCCATCGCGGTGGCCGCCGGGCAGATCGCCGCGGGCATGAACACCAGTGTGCTTGCCGGGGGAACCGAGTCCCACTCGACCTCTCCGATGGTCCGCAAGCGCAAGCCCTTCACGTCCGGCAAGGAGCCCGCCGACTACGACGATCGGTGGATGTCGTTGTCGCATCCGCCGACACCCGACGCGCCCGCTGTCGACATGTCGATCACCGTCGCGCACAACTGCGCCGTTCAATACGGGGTACCGCGGACCGCGCAGGACGAATGGGCTCTGCGTAGCCATCAACGCGCCGTCAAGGCTATCGACGGCGGATCTTTCGTCGAGGAGATCGTCCCGGTGACCGTCCCTCGACCCGACGGTTCGGCCATCATTTTCGATACCGACGAGCACCCTCGTCGCGAGTCCAGCATGGAGATCCTGAGCGGCCTGAAAGTGCTGCATCCCGAGATCGACGGCTTCTCAGTGACGGCGGGAAACTCGTCGGGCCTGAACGACGCCGCCGCCGTGGTGGCGCTGACCCGGCCCGACACGACAGCAGACGTGCTCGCGTACGTGCTGTCCTGGAGCGCCGTCGGCGTGGAGCCTAACCGCACCGGCAGTGGCCCGATCTACGCGATCCCGAGAGCATTGGACCTCGCCGGGTTGACGATCGACGACGTCGCGCTCTTCGAGATCAACGAGGCATTCGCCGCTCAAGCCGTCGCCTGCACCAGGGAACTGGGGCTCGACGAGGAGATCGTCAACGTCTACGGCTCCGGGATCAGCCTGGGGCATCCCATCGCCGCCACGGGCGCTCGGATGGTCACGTCGGCGGTCTACGAGCTACGGCGGCGCGGCGGCGGCATCGGCGTGCTGTCGATGTGCGCCGGGGGCGGCATGGGTGCGGCGATGGTCATCGAAGTGAGCTGACAGCCATCGGGTAAAGAGATATATGATTAAACTTTTCATCCGCCGGAAGGACCCATCCCAGCCGATGACCAGCATGTCGACCGTCGAGGTAGCGGAGCTCGCCGGCGCCGTTCGAGCAGTCTGCAACAAGTACGCACAGCCGGAGCAGGTGCTCGCCACGGCCTACGAAAACGCGGACGGCTACGACGAGGAGTTATGGTCGGTGTTGTGCCGGCAGGTCGGGGTGGCCGCGATCGCGATGCCGGAGCATCTCGATGGCGCCGGATACGGCACCGCCGCCCTCGGGGTCGTCGCCCATGAACTCGGTCGGGCGCTGGCACCCGTTCCGTTTCTACCGTCCGCTGTTCTCGCCACGGGACTGCTTGTCGACGTGCACGAGATGAGTTCGCATGCGGCGCAGCTGTTATCCGATCTCGGTGACGGCACGCGGACGGCGGCGGCGATCGTCACCGCCGATGGCGGACCATGGTCGCCCGATGCCGTTCCGTTCACCGCGCACCGGGACGGCGAGGACTGGCGCATCATTGGAGCGTCCCGTCACGTCCTCGGCGGCGCGAGCGCCGACGACCTCGTAATCGCGGCAACCACCGCTGATGGGCTGGCGCTGTTCGTGGTCGACCCGGCCGGCGCGGCGATCACCGCTGAACGGCCGCTGGATGGCACCCGCCCGTTGGCGACCGTCGTCTGCACAGACGCACCCGCCGTACGCATCGCCTCCGCCGGCGTCGAGGAGATCATCGGGCGCAACGTGACGCGCTTGCTCGCGGTGCTGGCCGCCGAACAAGTCGGGGCTTGTGAGCGTCTCCTCGAGCTGTCCACGGAATACGCGCGCACCCGCATCCAGTTCGGCAGGCCGATTGGCGCATTCCAAGCCGTCAAACACCGGTGCGCCGACATGCTGGTGAACCTCGAATGGGCCCGGTCGGCATCCCAGGCGGCACTCCAGGCCTTGGATGACGGCGCCACGAACGCGGAAACGCAATGGCGGGCGAGCATGGCGAAAGCGGTGTGCTCCGAGGCACTGCGCGAGACCGCGCACGCGAACATTCAGGTTCACGGCGGAATCGGCTTCACTTGGGAGAACTCGGCGAACCTGTACGTGCGTCGCGCGCGGTCCGACGAGGCGCTCTTCGGTCTGCCCGGGCGGCACTGGGATGTTCTGGGCGCCTGCATCCGCGCGATGGAGGGCGGGCCGGACGCCGGCGGTCCCGATACCACGAGCGGCATCGGCGCTGCCGCCGCAACGCAGGCACTGCGGTCGCGGATCCGCGAGTTCCTCACGGAGGCACCGAAACCCGCAGGCCTTCGCAACTACGGACCGACTCCCACCCCCGACGACGTCAAGCCGGGTCGCATCTGGCATCGGTACCTCGCCGACCACGGCTACGCGTGCCTGCACTGGCCCGCCGAGTACGGCGGTGCCGACGCGTCCGTGGCGCACCAGGCGATATTCGCCGAGGAGTGCGCCCGAGCCGGGGTGCCACGCCAACTCGGCATCACCGCGATCGATTTGGTCGGACCTGTGCTGATCGCCTTTGGGTCGGATGATCAGAAACGGCGCCACCTCGAGCCGATCCGGCGGGGCGAGGACATCTGGACGCAGTTGTTCTCCGAACCCGGCGCCGGCTCAGACCTGGCCGGAATCCGCACGAAAGCGCAACGCACCGAATCGGGCTGGCGTGTCGACGGGCAAAAAGTGTGGAGTTCGGCGGCCAATTCGGCGGTCTTCGGGCTCCTTCTCGCCCGCACCGGGCCGGACGCGCATGGCGGGCTCAGCATGTTCATCGTCCCGATGGACGCCGATGGTGTGAGAGTGCGCCCACTGAAGCAGATCGACGGCGAGAGCAAGTTCAACGAGGTGTTCCTCGACGCCGTCGACCTTGCCGAATCCGCGCTCATCGGCGAGGTCGGTCAGGGCTGGAAGATCGCCATGCTCACGCTCGGCCGCGAACGACTGACCCTCGGGTCGCAGGCGGTGGGGATGTTCCAGCGTCACGCCCGGATGACCGAGGAGGCTCGTCACCGTGGCTTGTTGGATGCAACGCTGGAGCGCTCCCTGACCAGGCTGTGGTCTCGAATGTGGTTGCTGCGCTTCACCTGGGAGCGCGCCGTCGCCGGCGGCGACACCACATCAGCGGCATTCTCGGTGCTCAAGCTGATGACCTCGGAGACCGATCGCGACCTCGGCGACCTGGCTACTGAGGTGCTCGGGACCGACGTCTGCGTCGAGCCGGACGCTGATGAGTTGGTGCAGCAGATGCTGGTCGGGCGGGCGCAGACGATCCTGGGCGGCACCAGTGAGATCCAGCGCAACATCCTGGGCGAGCGGGTGCTGAAGCTTCCGAAAGAACCTCGGTGGCAATGAGTTCCATCACGGGTTCGCTCGCCACGGCACTTCGACATCGCCTCCGGCCGGGAATGACGATCGCCCTCGGCGACGGAGTCGGCAGCCTGTCCCTGCTGGACGACGGCACGGCCGTGGGCGAAACGCTCAGCGCCGCGGCGCGAGAGGTCGGCGGCATCCGATTGGTGCTGGGGTGGCTACCCGTTGTCCCCAGGGGTGTCGACACCACCGCCTTCGACGAGGTAGTGGCGCTGATGCCCGGCTGGGGTCTGCGCGAGCTGCTCAACCAACCAACCGCGCGCTTCGTGCCGACCAGGCTGACCGGCATCGCCGCCCTGCTCGGCGGCCCGCTCCGCCCCGACCTTCTCGTCACTCGACTAGCCCGCCGCGACGGTTGTCTGCACTTCACCACCGAGGTGTCCTGGCAGCGTGCTGTCGTGGACGCCGGCACGACGACGCTCGCGATCGTCGACGACTCCGCGCCTGCCGCGTCGGCCGAGCCAATCGATTCGGCGGCACTGCTCGTCGTGGCCCACGCCGGGGACCAACCGTTTCGACGGACCGCCAACGATCCCGAAGCCGTACATCTGGCACTCGCCGAGGAGGTCCTACGCTGGATTCCGGCGGGCGCGCGGGTGCAGTACGGCCCCGGACAACTCGGAATCAGCCTGCTGCAGCGCGCCACTGTGCCGCTTCGCGTCGACACGGGCATGATCACCGACGGCGTGGTGGATCTCGACCGACGTGGGCTGCTGATCGGACAGCCCACCGCCACCTACCTGCTCGGCGGCGACGAGCTGTACAACTGGGCCGACGGTCGCGACGTCCTGCACGGGATCGAAGTCACACACGACCTGACCCGGCTGGCGACCGGCGAGCCCTTCGTCGCCGTGAACACCGCGATCGAGATCGACCGGTTCGGTCAAGTGAATGCCGAAGGTCGCGGCGACAAGGTGGTAGGCGGTATCGGCGGGCACCCCGACTACTGCCTCGCAGGCCACATCAACCGGGGGGGCCTGTCCATCATCGCGGTACCTACCTCCGTCAATGGACGCTCGCCGCTCGTCGACCGGCTCAGCCGCCCGGCGTCGACCGCCGCCCACGACGTCGATGTCGTTGTGACCGAAAACGGCAGCGCCGACTTACGTTGCGCGAGTTGGTCTCAGCGCGAAGCACTCATCAGCAAGCTCTTCGACCGGTAAGGAGATCATCGGATATGGGCCAGCTCGACGGCAGGGCCGTCATCGTCACCGGCGGCGGTCGTGGCATCGGACGGGCACACTGCCTCGAACTCGCCGCACGGGGCGCCGCCGTCGTGGTGAACGACCCGGGCGTCGATCGCGACGGAACGGCGAGCGGTAGCGGCAAGCGGCCGGCGGACGAGGTGGCGGAGGAGATCTGCCAGCTCGGCGGCCGCGCTGTGGCTCATCTCGGGTCGGTGACGTCCTGGGCGGACGCCGCCGACATGGTCAGCACCGCGGTGGACACCTTTGGGACGCTCACCGGGATCGTCAACAACGCCGGCATTGTCCGCGACGGCATGATCTTCGGAGCCGACGAGGCGGATTGGGACGCGGTGGTCTCGGTGCACCTGAAGGGAACTTTCGCCGTCACCCGGCACGCGTGTGCCTATTGGCGATCGGCGGCGAAGTCCGGTCAGCCGATAGACGCGCATGTGGTCAACACCGTCTCCGGCGCCGGGTTGTGGGGTAACGTTGGGCAGGCCGCTTACGGTGCCGCCAAGGCCGCGATAGCCAACCTCACCGTGGTGACCGCCATGGAGATGAGGCGTTATGGCGTTGCCGCCAACGCCATCTCGCCACTCGCGGTGACGAGAATCAGTGCGGACTTCTTCGCGGGAGATCGAGCCAACGATCCGGCGCTCGATCCGTCACGGAGTTCAGCGTTGGTCGCGTGGCTGCAGTCGGCCGAGTCATCGTGGCTGACGGGTCAGATTCTTCGGGTCAACGGGCACGCACTGAGCCGCATCGACGGCTTCGCCGAGGCGCCCGGCCGCTACCACGCTAAGGACGGCTCCTCGCTCGACTTCGCCGAATTGGGACAGGCGATGTCGTGGCTCTTCGGCGTCGCACCGAGGGGGCTCGCCGGCCCATTGCCGACCGCGTAGCAATAGGGTTCAATGATCGGATGAAATAGATAACTATTTTATCTGATTAATCATCCTGCCGAGTGTCTTGAGCGTAAGGAATCTCGATGTCACATTCGACGCAGTCCGTGCCGGGAGGCATTACCACCGGCTACGTGACCGATGTCGCCAGGTTCCGGCTGGACTTCCGGCACTATCTGCGCGAGTCCTCCGAGGCGGCCCTCTGGCGGACGGCCGTGTTCGACAACGCCGAAGACCAGATGGCGCACGACAGCGAGGTAATGGCACGACTCTTCGAGGATGGCTGGAACCGCTGGGGCTGGCCCCAGGCCATGGGTGGCTTCGGCGGCGACGCGATCCATCGCGCCTTGTACTACGAGGAACTGGGATTCGCGATGATTCCCATTCCGGCTCAGCAGTGGTCGCTCGAAGTCATGGGGCCAGCCCTGCTCAAGTACGCCCCACAACTGGCGGAGCGCCATCTACCCGACTACCTGGCCGGCAACGAATGGTGGGGACAGGGTTTCTCCGAACCCGAGTCGGGCAGCGACCTGGCATCGTTGCGTACCAGGGCGGTCGACGACGGCACCGGCGGATTCGTCGTCAACGGCCAGAAGATCTGGACCAGTCAGGGAGGCACGGCCAAACGCCTTTTCCTGCTGGTGCGCACCGGCGACCCGGAGTCGCGTCACCGCGGCCTGACGATGCTGTTCGTCGACACCGACACTCCGGGGGTGACGGTGCGGCCCATCGCGCTCGCGAGCGGGCGACGGGAGGTCGCCGAGGTTTTCTTCGATGACGTTCGCGTCCCGCGGGAACGCCTGCTCGGCGACGTCGGAAGCGGTTGGGCGCTGACGATGTTCCTCATGCAATTTGAACGCGGCATGTACGGCTACGCGGTGCTCAACAAGGTGCTGACGGAGCTCGGCCGGCTGCGCACCCACATGGTCGCCGACGGAGCGTCCGGCGAGATGCGCAAGCGCTTCGCGCGGGTGTATGTCGATGTGGCGGCCGCCCAAGCCCGCACCGCCGCGACCGTGCGCCGGATCGCGCGGGGCGAGCTCATCGGGCCGGACAGCAGCGTGGACAAGCTGTTGTTCGGACAGGCGGAGAAAACCGCCAACGACCTGATTCTCGACGTCCGACGCAGTTGGATGATAGCGGGGCCGTCGGGACCGAAGTCGAATGAACTCGACACCGCGCGGGCCGAGTGGTGGTACTCCCGCGCGGCCACCATCATGGGCGGCGCCGCCGAGGTTCAGCGGGGCATCATCGCCGATCATCTGCTCGGGCTGCCGAAGGAGAAGCGATGACCGCCCCCATTCATGCGGACGACGAAGCGCTCGACGAGTCGTGGACCATGGTCTCCGAAGCCGTGTCACGACTCTTCGAGGACATCGCCGGGCGGCATGCTCATGTCCCGATCGAGCCAGAGTTGCAGCCACTCGGCTGGGATGAGATCGAAGCCGAGTACCCGATCGCCGCAACCGCCCTGCTCTTCGATGCGCAGGGCAGGTCGCTGGCCACGACGAATTGCCTTACCCGCGTGATGATCGCCGAGCTCGCCGCGCTCTTCGACGGCGCCGTAGACGGACTGGTGCTGCCCGAGCCGGCGAATGGGTCCGCCCCGGCGTCCGGCGGAAACCGCATCACCGGAATGGTGCTCGGGCCGCCCGCCGGGCGGCTGATCGTGCCCGTCTCCGGTGAACTCGGCACGGTGTCGATCGGCGTGGTCGATGCCGACCTGCTGCACGCAGAGCGCATCGACACCTTCGACCCGTCAGTACACTGGACCAGGGTCGAGGGTCCGCTGGACATCACCCTCACCAAGGCGACGGACGAGTGGCGCCGTGCCGTCGCAGCCGCCCAGAGAGCGCTCAGCACCGAGCTGCTGTCCCTTGCCACGCGCGCACTCGATATCGCGACGGAGCAGGTGGGTGCCCGTCGGCAATTCGGTGTCTCGATCGGATCGCTGCAGTCTCCCCGGCACGCGCTCGCTGAGGCTGCCGCACAGATCGCCGGGGCTCGAGCCCTTCTCGACCAGTCGTGGCGCTTCGGCGGGCGCCTGTCCGCACTCGCCGCCAAGACGGCCGCCGGACGGGCGCATCGCACCGTCGTCGACGTTGCGCTACAGGTCTGCGGTGCGATCGGCCTGACGGCCGAGCACCGGCTGCACCGCTACGTATCGCGGGGATTCCAGCTCGACGCCCTGTGCGGTGATCACGACCGGCTGGAAACCGAGCTGGCCGGGTACCTGTTCGACGTGGACGCGGGCGACCGGGCCCTGCCCAACCTCATCTCCTGGACCTAGCCTGGATCGAAGGAAGTCGATGCGCCGCAACATCTTCGAGGAAGTTCACGACGATTTCCGGGCGACCGCACGTCGGTTCTTCGAACGCGAGTGCGTGCCATACGTCGACGACTGGGAGCGCGACGGCAAGGTAAGTCGCGAAGCCTGGTTGGCTGCCGGCGAACACGGCCTGATCGGTTGGGAGTTCGACCCGAAGTACGGCGGGCTGGGCGTCAAAGACTTCCGCTTCAACCAGATCATCTCCGAGGAGATGTTCATGACCGGCTCGGTCGGTATCGGTCTCGGGGTGCAGAACGACATCCTGGTGCCGTATCTGGATCGACTCACCACGGAGGAACAGAAGGAACGCTGGCTGCCGAAGTTCATCGCAGGCGAGTACATCGGCTCGATCGCGATGTCCGAGCCCGGTGCCGGATCGGATCTGGCCGGCATCAAGACGACGGCGCGCGACGACGGTGACCACTGGATCGTCAACGGGCAGAAGACCTTCATCAGCAACGGGCTGCAGTCAAAGCTGGTCTTGACCGCCGTCAAGACGGACCCGTCCGCGCGGCATAAGGGCATCAGCCTGCTGATGATCGAGGACGGGATGGAGGGTTTCACCCGGGGCCGCAAGCTCGACAAGATCGGCCAGTATTCCGCCGACACCGCGGAACTGTTCTTCGAGGACGTGCGCGTGCCCAAGCAGAATCTGGTGGGCGAGCTGAACCGCGGCTTCTATCACCTCGTATCGAACCTTCCCAGCGAGCGGGTCGGCGTCGCATGCTATGCGTTGCCCGCGGCCCGCAGAGCGCTCGATCTGACCAAGGCGTACGCGTCGGAGCGCACGGCGTTCGGACAACCGATCGGCACGTTCCAGGTGAACCGTCATTTCCTCGCCGAGATGCAGACGAAATTGGATGCGGCGCAGTGCTATCTGGACCAGTGCGTGCTGTCGGTAAACGACGGCACGCTCAGTGACGAGGACGCCGCCGGCCTGAAGTGGTGGACCTCGGAAGTGCAGTGGGAAATCATCGACCGCTGCCTGCAATTGCACGGCGGCTATGGCTACATCAACGAGTACGAGATCGCCCGGCTGTGGCGGGATTCCCGCGTCCAGCGGCTGTACGCAGGCACGACTGAGATCATGAAAGATCTGGTCGGCCGGGCGATGGGTTACTGACTGCTACGACAACGAAGGGGTGCGCCGTGGAGGTCACCAATCTTCGCGAGCCGAAGATGGCCGAACGGGTCGCCGCCATCCTTCGCAAGATGTTCATCCGAGGCGAACTCGCCGAGGGCACGATGCTGCCGCCCGAATCGGAGCTCATGGCGCGCTTCGGCGTATCCCGACCCACGCTACGGGAGGCATTCCGCGTCCTCGAGTCGGAGTCGTTGATCACCATCCAGCGCGGTGTCCGCGGGGGTGCTCGGGTCACTCGGCCGCGGCGGGAGACGCTGGCGCGGTACGCCGGCCTCATCCTCGAGTACGAGGGGGTCACGCTCAAGGACGTCTACGACGCGCGCGTCGAGCTCGAGGCGCCGATGGTCGTTCAGCTGGCCAAGGACCGCAAGTCCGACGTCATCGCCGAGCTGGAGGCGATCGTTGAGCGAGAGGCCGCGCTGACGCCAGGCACGGCGGCGATCGATACGCTGACCGACTTCCACGCGGCCATCGCCAGGTTGTCGGGCAACAAGACGTTACAGATCGTCAGTTCCATGCTGCACCACATCGTCGAGACCGCGAACCGCTCGCTTCAACCGACCGACAACAGCAGGGCGCAACAGGCGGTTCGCCGGTCGGCTAAGACGCATCGCATGCTATTGGAACTCATCAAGGCGGGCCAGGCCGACAAGGCCGGCGAGCTGTGGCAGCGCCACCTTCGCAAGACCGAGGAGTTTGTCCTCAGCGGCGCGGAATTGTCGACCGTCGTCGACCTTCTCGAATAGGCCGCCCCGCTGCTACTTCCGTTGCGACCGGCTGCGGAAGGCAGCCACCCGCTCCTGGAACTCCGGGGTGGAAAACGACGTGTACTCCTCGGCCAACGCGTACTCCAGCACACCTAAAGCGGCGCGGGAAAGATGCATATTCATCGCAACCTTGGTGGCGCGCAACGCCTGCGGCGGTAATGAAGCGAGTTTCTCGCCGAGCGCGAGCGCCTCATCGAGCACGGCGTCGTCGGCGGCAATCTTGGTGACCAGGTTGAGTTTGTCTGCGTCGGCTGCGGTGATGCGGTCCCCGAGAAGGACATACTCCTTGGCCTTCATCAGTCCGATGAGCAATGGCAGCATCGCCGCGCCGCCGTCCCCCGCGACGAGGCCAACCGCAACGTGTGGGTCGGCTAGGTAGCTGCTGTCCCCCATCACCAAGAAGTCGCTCAGGAGCGCGATCGAACACCCCAGGCCGACGGCCGGTCCGTTCACCGCCGACACCAACGGCTTGGGGAAGCCGATCACTTCGAGGAACACCGTGCGCGCTTCCTGAATCTGAAACTGCCGGGCGGCGGGGTCCTCGATCAGACGGCCGAACATCACCATGTCGCCGCCGGCCGAGAACGCCTTGCCCACACCGGTGGTGACGACGGCACGCACGTCGTCATCCGCGGCGAGTTTGCGCCAGATTGTCGCAAACGCGTGATGTACGGCTTCGTCGACGGCGTTGAACGCCTCGGGGCGATTGATCCGCACGACGTGTACGGCGCCGATCTTCTCGACAAGAAGCTCGGGAGCGAACTCCTCGTACCCGGTCAACGTGGCACTTTCGGTCGTCGTCATGGCGCTCCTGTCAGTTTTTGTCAGTGGAGAGGATAGTCACTGCCGATACGGCGGTCGGGCCGCCGATGTTGTGCGCCAGTGCAATTCGTGCGCCGTCGACTTGGTTCTCGGCTTGTCCGCGAAGCTGATTGAACAATTCATAACACTGCGCGACACCGGTGGCTCCCGGCGGATGCCCTTTGGCCTTCAGTCCCCCACTGGGATTGACCGGGATCGGACCGCCGACATAGGTGTCTTTGCCCTCGATCAGCTTGTAGGCCTCGAACCTCTCCGCGAAGCCGAGATCCTCGTAGCTGATCAACTCGACACCGCTGAAACAGTCGTGCACTTCAGCAACGTCGATATCGCGCGGGGTGACGCCGGCCATCGTCATGGCAGCCTTCGCGGCCCGCACGGTAGGCGGGAACGTGGTCATGTCGAGCTTGTGCTGATGCATTACCCTGTCCATGCCCAGTCCGACCCCGCGCACCCACACTGGCTGATCGGTGTATCTGTCGGCGACGTCCTCGGCGGCGAGGATCACCGCGGCGGCACCATCGCTCTGCGGCGTGCAGTCGTACAGGCCGAATGGCTCCACCACGATCGGTGCGGTGAGCGCCTGCTCGACGGTGATCTCATAGCGCAACTGAGCCTTCGGATTCGTCAGCGCGTGGTAGTGGTTCTTCACCGACACCATCGCCATGTGCTCCCTGGTGGCCGGAGACTCGTACAGGTACCGAGTCACATGGAGGGCGAAGTTGGCGGGCGCGACGAGACCCAACGGGTAGTCCCAGGCGTTGTCGCGCGTCATCGCCGCCCAGTCCCAGAACGTCGTGTTCGACGCCGTCTCGCGGACCTTGTCGGCGCCGACGACCAGCACCACGTCGTACCATCCCGCGGCGATGGCCATCACACCGTTGCGGATCGCGTCATTGCCTGTAGCACAGGCGTTCTCGACCCGAGTGACCGGTATGCCAGTGAGGTCCAGCGTGTCGGCCAGGATCCCGGACGGGAACCCGTCAGTGGTGGCCAGTTCTCCGAACCACGCCGCCTCAATCTCCGGCTTACTGATGCCCTTGTCTACCCTGCACGCCGCTTCGGCATAAGCCATCGGAATCAGGTCTTTGATACCCAGGTCGAAGTGCTCGCCAAACGGCGTCATCCCGGCACCGACGATCGCCACGTTCCTCATGCCGACACCTCCTCGGCCGGGCGACCCGGCCAGAACATGTATCCATAGTCAGGCACGCCCGCGCGGGTCGCGATCCTGCGCAACACCACTGATCCGGACTGACCGATCGTCACCTCGCCAGCCGGGTTTCCGGTGACCTTCAACAGGACCCGTACCGGGCTGTTATCCAGAGCCACCACCGCCAGCGAGTAAGGACCGGGCAGATCGGGCACCGGAATCCGTACGGTCGTGTGGGTATAGACGGCGCCGGTGCGCGGTAGCGGCTCCAGCCGGTACTGCGCGGCTAGTGTTCCCGACTCATCCACGCGGCGGCGCGGCGGAAACTGGGGGTTGCCGTCGATGCCAGGGCGTTCGTCGAACACGGCTGCCTCCCAGCGGATCTTGGCCTCGAATGCTCGCGCATAAGCCGGCATCGATATCGGAATGCCTACGCCGTCGGCTGTCTTCGTCGGCGGCAGCTCCCGCGGCTCCATCTCGTCACGCGCGACACGTACGGCGCCGGCACCCGCGAGTTCGGCGACGCTGATAGTCGCCTGCTCCACGGCGATCACCAGACCCGTCGTGCCGGCGTCGAGCGCGTCGGCAATCAATCCAATCAGCACGCTACCCGCCGCCGTCGAGTCGACAGACGCCGACGCGGCGTTGAGGTCGGCACCGAGCACCGCGGGCTTCGCCCCCGCGACGGCCGCGACGCGGGCGCCCGGTGCCATGCCGAGACGGGCGAAGGTCGCTCGCACGCCCGACTCACGCTCCAACCGCGGGTCGGCGTAGTCGTGCCGCGATCCGTCGTCGCCGCGGGCGATCATCGGCAGGCTTCGCGTGACTCGGCCGACGGGATCGAGCGTCGCACCGTCGTTCCCGGTCAACAGCGCCGCCGCGCCGGCGTACCGAGCGTCGTCGTCGGCGGCGATCACCAGCGTGCCCGGAGTGGCCGCGACGATTTGATCCAGCACCGCCGGTGCCCCGCCGAGGACCTCGACGGCGCAGGTGTCCGCGGGCAGTCCCAGGCCGGCCAGCAGCACCGCACCGTTACCGCCTTCGATCAGGGGGAAGTTCCGGGAGACCAGCACCACTCGCCGGGCCGGTGTCCCTGCGAGAGCGGCCCGGCCGGCGGCCACGGCCATGGTGACCGCGTCCTCGTCGGGACCACGTACCCGACGACCGCCAGTTATCCATGGCGGCCGGTAGGTGCCGATCGCGGCCACCTGAGTCATGAGCGATCCCTTTCCAGTGGGCGAGCGCCACATCAATGCACTATATAGTTATATCATTGTGATGGTGGTCGCCTCCACCCCGGTTCCGGATTGGTGGCGCCGCCGATATCCCAAGCATATACAGGTAGATTATTTGGCTATGACAGCCCTGCCGCCACCGTTGCGGATCGAGCCACGTTGGACGGACCTCGACCCGGTCGGACATGTCAACAACAACGTGTTCCTGGTCTACGCCGAAGAGGCGCGGGCACGCTATCTAATGGCCACGCTACCCGATGCGTGGGGGCAGATCGTTGTCGTGCACAACGGCATCGACTACCACAGCCCAGTCGAGATCTCCGATGTCGTGTGCGTGACCTCGATAGTCGAATCCATTGGTACCTCCTCGTTGACGACGGTCAACGTGATCGCGACCCACGAAGGACGCAAATGCGCGACGGTCCGAACAGTCCAGGTCGTACTCCACTCGGACCGACGGGGATCTCGTCCGTGGACCGAGGATGAACGTGCGGCGCTGCTGACGCTCGTCGAGGACCCGGCGGATCGGTAGCACGATGCAGATTCGCGAGCACACGTCGTCGACCAAACCGGCGATCGTGCTCGACCCGTCGGGGCTTCGGCTGACCTTCGCAGAACTCGAGGCGCGAGCGAACCGGCTAGCGCACCATTGGCGCCGGCACGGAGTGCGCGAGGGCGACACCGTCGCGCTTGTCATGGAGAACAACGAGCACATGCACGTCGTCATGTGGTCCGCCCGGCGCGCCGGCCTCTACTACGTACCGGTGAACACACACCTGACGCCCTCCGAAATGGGCTACATCCTGACCGACAGCGAAGCCATGGCGATAGTGGCCTCGGCCGCGATGAGCGCACAGTGCGAACAGCTCGAGGAGTACCTGACCGACATTCCGGCCCCGCTCAGACTGATGACCGGGGCCACGCCACCCAATTGGGTCTCCTATCCTGAATGCGTTGCCGGTGAACCCGACACGCCTATTGCCGACGAGTCCGAAGGTGACCTCCTGCAGTACTCGTCGGGGACCACCGGCCGGCCGAAAGGTATTCGGCGGGAGTTGCCACATGTGACCCCCGCGGTTGCACCGAACGTACTCACACCGCTGCTCAACGCGTTGGGCATCACCGGCAATTCCGTCTACCTGAGCCCAGCCCCGCTGTACCACACCGCACCGTCGGTCTGGTCGATGTGCGTGCAGGCTCTCGGCGCGACCACGGTGGTGCTGGAGAGGTTCGACGCCGAGCAGGCGCTGGCCTGCATCGAGCGCTACCGCATCACTCACGCGCAGTTCGTCCCCGCCATGTTCGTCCGGATGTTGAAGCTGCCGGCCGAGGTCCGCGACGCCTACGACCTGTCCAGTCTTGAGCGCGTTGTGCACGCCGCGGCGCCGTGCCCGCCTGAGATCAAGCGGCAGATGATCGCGTGGTGGGGTCCGATCATCGACGAGTTCTACTCGTCTTCGGAGGGCGCGGGAATTACCTTCATCACCGCCGATGAGTGGTTACAGCATCCCGGCTCGGTGGGCCGCTCGCTTCTGGGCACGGTTCACATCCTCGGCGAGGACGGTAGCGAGTTGGCCGCCGGCCAGACCGGAGACATCTACTTCGAGGGCGGTTTCGCGTTCGACTATCTGCATGATCCCGTCAAAACCGCCGCGTCGCACAATCCGAACGGATGGGCGACGGTCGGCGACGTCGGACACCTCGACGAGGACGGTTACCTTTATCTCAGTGATCGGCGCCACCACACCATCATCTCCGGCGGCATCAACATCTACCCGCAGGAGGCCGAGAATCTGCTCGTCAGCCACCCGCGGGTCGCGGACGCCGCCGTCTTCGGGATTCCCGACCCCGAGATGGGCCAGCGGGTCGCCGCCGTGGTCGAAACAGTAGACCCCCTGCACACGACCGACGACTTCGCCGACGAGTTGCTGGAATGGCTGCGAAGCCGGCTTGCGCACTTCAAGTGCCCGCGACAGATCCGCTTCGAGACCCGCCTGCCGCGCAGCGATGCGGGCAAGCTCTACAAGCAGCCCCTGATCGAGAAGTACAGCGGGCCGGCTGAATAGGCGCACCACAACAGAGGTATGCCGGCGGCGGCGCCCCATCGATGTGTCTGTGGCGCCGTTGCTGGTACGCCGCCATCCCTGCCCCGGTTGTCGCCCGGACAAACGCAGCACGCGTTCGGGATTGCTTCTCCTACGGAACCGACGCAATCATTTGCGGCAGCAGAGATTACACCATTTGACACTTTGCAAAGGGATAATTATTATACTGATAATGCAAGTGACCCGGATCACTCGTCGGGCTTTGTCGGCCGGGCTCGGGATAGACCTTCGGAATTGGAAGCGCACCGAGTGCGCGCTGCTGGCATGCGGGCAACGTTTTCGAGTGCCTTATTGTCGCTCAACGATGAATTCCGCATCGTCACCGACCAGCTCGTGAAAGTTGGTGGTTGAACGGTCCAGCGGGCCGCTGGCGCCGACAATGCGGCCTGTGCGAGATGACGCATCAATCGGCCTAGGAACAGGAGCCAGGTTGTGAAGTTTCACGTTTTGTTGCCCGGCTGTGTCGACACGCCCGCGATCACGCAACCGTGGGAATCGACGCTTACGGGTGCCGACATCGTCCGTATCGCACAGGTTGCCGACGAGTGCGGGTTCGAAGGTCTTCTGATCCCAGAACATTTCGTTGTCGCTGCCGACCACGCAGAGACGACGGGACGACACTTTGTGCATTCGACCACCGCACAAGCGATCATGGCGGGCGCGACGAGTCGAATCAAACTTGGCTCGATGGTGACGATCTTGCCGTTACACAATCCAATCGTGCTTGCAAAGTCCTTGGCCACGCTGGACTGGCTGAGCGGCGGTCGCGCGGCCGTCACGGTGGGCTTGGGATGGCAGCCTGACGAGTACCGCGCAGTCGGTGTCCCCTGGGAGGAGCGCGGTGCGCGGGCAAACGAGTACTTGGCTGCGATGTTCGAGTTATGGCACAACCAAGCGCCGAGCTTCGACGGCAAATATGTCAACTTTACTGACATAACCTTTGAGCCCAAACCGATTCAAGAACCGCATCCGACGGTGTGGGTCGCCGGCGACGCCGATGCGGCACTGCGACGCGCAGCGCGATTCGGCGATGGGTGGGCGCCATGGTTGACGCCGCCCGGTCAGATACCCGAAAAGCTTGACCGTCTTCGGTCGTTCGCTGAGTTCGACGGTCGGCCATTGACAGTGTTCTACTCACTGATGGCGCTGCTCATCGGTTTGGACGATACCGGCCATGTGCCCCTGGATGACCAGGCTTCGGTGTCGTCGGCCGAAACGCAGCGCGTCGTCGACGCTTGTGGGCAACTCGCCACCCTGGGCGTGACCGATACTTGGGTGCCGCCCGCGCCGGTGAGCGAACTGGGTGAGTATTTGGACTCGCTTCGCTGGCTGTCGGAGGAGGTAATCCCACAGCTCAGGGCGGCATGAGACGGCAGATCCCGTTTGTTGACAAGCGAAGTGGGCGATTCTTCGGTGCGTGACGACACAGAGGACAACGTGAGTCTTTGGCGAAGCTTGACCGGGCGCCTGAACGGCGATCCCGAATCGGGTGGTGTATCCCACTCGCACGCAATGGCGAGTTTCAAAGCGACTGATCCAGGTACGCACACATTGCGAGACCCCCCCCAGAGCAGCGGCGATATGGGCCTTTGAGAAGCGGTGAGTTCGGAACTCCAAGTCCGGGGCTAGTCACAACCGGGCGCGACGGGCAAGGTTCTCCGGGTCGATGATGACTAGCGTCTTGCCTTCTCGATAGATCCATCCACGTTGGGCAAAGTCCGAGAGGGCTTTGTTGACCGTTTCGCGGGACGAGCCGACCAGTTGGGCGAGTTCTTGCTGGGTGAGTCCAAGCTGAACGCTGAGCGTCTTTTCGGTGCGGGTTCCGAACCGCCCGGTCAGGTCGAGGAGTTGCTTGGCCACCCGGCCCGGCACATCGGTGAAGATCAAGTCGCATAGCGTGTCGTTGGTGCGCCGCAGCCGCCGCGCCAGCACCCGCAACAGCTGTTGTGTGATGTCGGGGTAGGCGGCGATCCAAGCCCGAAGGGCACGACGATCCATCCTTAGCGCGGTCACGTGGGTCAATGTCGTCACCGTCGAGGTTCTCGGCCCGGGATCGAAGAGGGCGAGTTCGCCGAACATGTCGGTGGGGCCCAGCACGGTAATCAATGTTTCGCGGCCGTCCGTTGCCGCCCGGCGGATCTTCACTTTGCCTGCCAGCACGATGTACAGGTCGACGCCTGGCTGCCCCTCGGCGAAGACTGTGCATCTAGGCGGGAAAGACACCTGCTGGAGCTCGCCAGCCAGCGCGGCAGCAGCGTCGGGAGGAACGCCTTGCAGGATTCCGGCTCGCATCAACGCGTCATGCACTTAAGCACCCCTCTGTTTTGCATCCCAATCTGCTAAGGACTGCCCGACTGTGATCAGTACGCCCGTCGGTCGACATGGGCGAAGCAAAGGCTTGAACCCGCTGGACGCCCTACCAACTTCAGCTCGACATATGGACGGGCGGGTGCGGTCGCAGATCTCGGTGGTACGCGCTGCGGCACCTTTGTTGTTGAAGAACAACTTCGCCCAGTTTTACGCGAGCTGTTCATAGAACAGCATCGGTTGCGGTCTGCTCTGCATTGGCTCGCCGGCCGTCGTAGTTCATCGAGTAGAACCAGTGGAAGTGGTCTCGTGCCGCGCTGCACCTCAGGCGACTCGTTGTCGTAGTCCATCATCTAGCGCTCGTAGTAAACCGGGTCGACGTCGCGCGCGGCGGCCATGACTTGCTTTGTAGTGCAGATGGTTTCGAGCATGGGGTGCGGAATCGGGCCGTCGCCGCGCCTTCAGGCTACTGTGTGGCCGCATCGAAACGCGCAAGCTGATTGGGACAGTAGGTCTTCAGCGCTGCGGCCAGGAACTGCCAGGCTTGCCCAGCGGTGGTGCCATGGGCGAGGTTGCTACCGACGAATGTGGCTGAAGCATAGACGTCCTTGTCGACTCCGTGGTCCAGCCGCTCACAGGTGGTCTTGCCGATCCAGGCGTTGTAGTCCCGCTGCCCGTAGATGCCGTAGGTGTGCAGCTCGTTGGCGAAGTCGGCGTCGGGATCGGCGGCCGCGGGCGCCGCCATGAGCATCGAGGTGAGAGCCGTCGCGACGAATGTGGTCCCCCACCTCATGGCGTGACTCCTACCGCCGGATCCTTCTGCAAACGCTCAACTTTGGGCCACGGAGCCGGCAGCGGGCGCACCCGTACCCGCTGCGGCCACCAGTACCACCGCCCCAGCAGGGTAGCGATCGCCGGCGTCATGAACGACCGGACTATCACGGTGTCGAAGATCAATCCCAGGCCGATGGTGGTGCCGACCTGACCGATCACCCGCAGCTCGCCGACCGCCATGGTCATCATCGTGAAGGCGAACAGCATCGCGGCGGCGGTGACCACCGGACCGCTCCCGCCCAGGGTGCGGATAATGCCTGTCCGGACGCCCGCGGTGACTTCCTCCTTCAATCGTGAGATCACCAGCAGGTTGTAGTCAGCGCCTACGGCAAGCTGGATGATCATCGCCATGGGCAGCACCATCCAGTGCAGTTCGAGCCCAATGATGTGCTCCCACAGCAGTACTGAGATGCCGAATGAAGCACACAACGACATCACCACCGCGCCGACGATCACCGCCGCCGCAATAATGGCCCGGGTGATGATCAGCATGATCAGGAAGATCAGCGCGAGCGCGGCGATACCCGCGATCATCAGATCGTACTTCGTGCCGTCGGCCATGTCTTTGAAGGTCGATGCGGTGCCGCCCAGGTAGATTCGTGCCCCCTCCAGCGGTGTGCCCTTGAGCGCCTCTTTGGCGGCTTGCTTGATGGCATCGATCTTCTCGATGCCCTCTGGCGACATCGGATCACCCTCGTGGGCGATGATGAATCGCACCGCGTTCCCGTTCGGGGACACGAATTGCTTGATGCCACGCTTGAAGTCCGCGTTGTCGAAGGCTTCCGGCGGCAAATAGAAGGAGTCGTCGTTCTTTGCTGCGTCGAACGCCTCCCCCATCGCCTGGGAATTCTGCTGCATCTCGGCGGTCTGCTGCTGCATCCCCTTCTGTGTCTGGTACATCGTCAGCATCATCTGCTTGACCGATTTCATCGCGTTGATCATGGCCGGCATCAACGCAACCATCTGCGGCATCAGGGAATTCAGCCGCTCCATGTCCGGGATCAAGTCCTGGATACTGTCGGTCATCGAGTCGATGCCGTCGAGCGCGTCGAACATCGAACGCAACGCCCAGCAGACCGGGATGTCGTAGCAGTGGCGCTCCCAGTAGAGGTAGCTGCGTAGCGGCCGGAAGAAGTCATCGAAATTCGCCAGCTGGTCGCGCACTTGGGCGAGCGTGACGGACATGTCCTTCATCTTGGTCACCATGTTGCTGGTGGTCTCGGCCATCTGGACCGTGATGCCTTGCATCTTCTCCATCGTGTCGATGTTCGTCTGCATGACTGCGGCTTGTTTGAGCATGTCGGCCGTCCGGTCACCTTGGTATTGCTCATTGAGCTTGCTCAACATGCTCTGCTGGGACAGGGCGTAGGGGATCGTGCTGTGGTCGATGGGCTGCCCGTCGGGCCGCGTGATCGTCTGGACGCGCCCGATCCCGGGCACCTTGAACACCGCCTTGGCGATCTTGTTGATCACCAGAAAGTTGGCCGGGTTCCGCAGATCGTGATCCGTCTCGATCATCAGCATCTCCGGGTTGAGCCGGGCCGGGGCGAAGTGCCGCTCGGCTGCTGCGTAGCCCTGGCTCGACGGGATGCTCGCCGGCAGAAACTTACGGTCGTCATAACTCGTTTTGTAGCTGGGCAAAGCGATCAGCCCGATCAGCGAGATCGCCAGGCTGGCAGCCAGAATCGGTCCGGGCCAACGCACCACCGCGGCACCGATCTTGCGCCAGCCGCGCGAGCGCAAAGCACGTTTGGGATCAAGCAGGCCAAACTTGCTTGCCACCACCACTAACGCTGCTCCGAAGGTCATCGCGAACGCGACCATCACGAGCATGCCAATGGCCAACGGCACACCGAGTGTCTGGAAGTACGGCAGCCGAGTGAAGCTCAGGCAGAACGTGGCCCCCGCAATCGTGAGCCCGGAGCCGACGATGACGTGGGCCGTGGTGCCGAACATGGTGTAGTACGCCGATTCTCGATCCTGCCCGAGGCTGCGCGCCTCCTGATAGCGGCCGATCAGGAAGACCGCGTAATCGACCGCGATGGCGATGGCCAGCGTCACCACGAGGCTGGTGGCGAATGTCGAGAGCCCGATGATGTTGTGATAGCCCAGGAATGCGATCGTCCCGCGGACGGTTGCGACGCTGATCCCGAGCGTTGCCATGATCAGCAGGGTCGTGATGATGGAGCGGAAGAACGCCAACAGCATGACCACGATGACCACCATGGTCAGTTTTTCCACGGACTTCATGCTGCTGTGGCCGATCGCTTGCTGCTCGGCGGCCAACGCCGCACCGCCGGTGAGATAGGCCTTCACGCCGGGGGGTGCCGGGATCTGGTCGATGATCTTGTGCACGGCTGCCACCGAGTCGTTGGCCTTGGCCTCGCCCTGGTTGCCAACCAGGTTGATCTGCGCGTACGCGGCCTTTCCGTCGCCGCTTTGCACGCCCGAGGCGGTCAGCGGGTCGCTCCAGAAATCCTGGACGTGCTCGACGTGCGCGGTGTCGGCGCGCAGGGCGGCGACCAGCTTCCCGTAATACTCACGCGCCTGCGGACCCAGCCGGTCCTTACCTTCGAGCACGATCATCGCCGAGCTGTCGGAACTGTATTCCTCGAACACCCGCCCGATCCGTTGCATCGCCACAGCCGCGGGCGCGCCCTTCGGGCTCATCGACACCGAGCGCAACTCACCGACCTTCTCGAGCTGCGGAGTCGAGACGTTCAGGAAGACGGCCAACCCAATCCAGGCAACGATGATCGGCACCGAGAGCTTGCGCATCACCAGCGCGATGCCCCCGAAATGCGCGCGAGGGTGGACCGGCACCCGGAGCTCGTCGGTCACCGCCTCCGACACCGGCGCGCTCATGCCGACTTCACGATGCAGTACGTCTGGGCGTTGTACCCGTCGACTACGCGCTCAGCGCGCAGTTGGTCATCGACATAGACGCGACAGCCGAGGGAGTCGGCATCACCTTGTGCGACCAGCGTCGCGGAGACCGATGGATCTGTTGTGGACAGGGTCAACGACCAGGGCAGGGCGACGTTACTCACCCGCTGCGGAAGCGCTTTGAGGTCGGTGTAGTTGATGTCGACGACCGCACCGGCGGGACCGGAGACCTCGTAACGCACCACCTTTGGGTTGAATCGCTTGGCGTCTCCGGCGAAGTTCATCGGCGCCACCAGCACCGGGTCCGAGCCGAAGATGCTCCGGATCCGGCTGACGGCCACACCACCGAGGGCGATGACCACCACCATCGTCAACGGCAGCCAAACACGTTGGAGCACTTTCAATTCAACCCCTCCCTACGGCCGCATGCCTCCCTCAGCAACAGCCGGTCGGCAGTCTGAACCTATACGATCGTTTGAGTTCAATCAACCGAAGGGTAGAGTATGTGAGCGGGACAACGTCGCCGCCGTCAGGGTGGTCCAAGTCACCATGCGTTCTGGGGGTAACCTGCACGAAAGGAGGCGTTCGGAATGGCCAAACCAGTGGCTGCTCGCGGTTTCGCGCGCGAGCGCGTGCTTGACGCGGCCCTTGAGCTGTTCGCCCAACATGGCATTCGCGGCACTTCCATCCAAATGATCGCCGCGCGGCTCGGCGTTACCAAAGCCTCGGTCTACTACCAATTCCAGTCCAAGGACGACATCGTTCTTGCAGTCGCCGAGCCGATATTCGATGACCTCGCACACATTCAGCGCATCGCCGACATGCTCCCCACGCCGCAAGCGCGCCGCGATGTCGCCCTGAGCGGTGTCGTCGACCTTGTCATCCGACACCGCCAAGTGGCCAACGTCGTCTACGGCGATCCGGTCATGACCGAGCTGGTCAACACCCACCCAGATCTCCACCACATTGTCGACAGCTTCACCGATCTGCTGCTCGGCGCTCGAAGAACCGACTCCGATCTGGTGGCCATGACAATGCTCACCGCCGGAATCTATGGATGTGCGGCCGACTCGCGCCTGCGCGGCATCACCGACGACGACCTGCGGGATATGTTGCAGGATATCGTCAAGATCTTCACCGCTGCGCTATCGGCGCACTGCCAAACTGGGCCCCGGTAGCAAGTGGCGCAATAGCGCCGCGCGGCTTTCATCGGCTCAATCCGATCGGCCTCGTGGGTCGGCCCTCACATCCGCTCGGCACCAATAAGAACATTTGTCAGAATCGCCTGCAGCAGCGCAAAGTTCACTCAATCAGTTCGGACGTGACGGGAAATCGATTCCAACCAGATCGCGCCCCGCATATCCGCCACCCTCCACCAGTGCTGGGTCCACCAACCGAAGACGCGTGCTGTCACAAACGCCGCGCGGCAGTGGGTGTGATGGTTTTCACTGCTCTCCGAGAGGGTGCAGATCCTTAGCGCAGCTATATTCTGCTCGTCGTGGTCGACGATCCATTGGTGCGCAACGGCATTGGCAGTGAAGTTGGCGATCTCGCGGAATATGTTCTTGCCGATGGCACTATTGTGCTGCCCGAGGGCGTGACCCTGACTTCATTCCTCGACCGCAACCGGGCGGCTTTCGGCGACCAGCGTTCCTATCGCTTCATCGACTACGCCAGGGTGCGCGACGGCCTCGCCGTCGACCTGAGTTGGAACGATCTATGGTCACAAGTGCGCGCGATTGGCTCCCGGTTGCAACACGTCACCTCGCCCGGTGACCGGGTGGCGATCGTTGCACCGCAAGGTTTGCACTACGTTGCTGCCTTCTTCGCCGCAATCCACGCCGGCAACGTCGCGGTCCCACTTTTCGCGCCGACTCTGTCCGGACACGCCCAGCGGTTAGCGGCAGTGCTGGCAGACGCTCGACCCGCCGCAGTGTTGACCACCACCGCGGCCGCCGAGCCGATCCGCACGTTTATCAGGACGCTGCCACCACAAGCACGTCCGCGATTGATCGCCGTCGATGCAGTCCCAGAATCACTGGGCGCGACATTTTTCGACGTGACCCGTGACAGCGATGATGTGGCGTATCTGCAATACACATCAGGGTCGACGCGCACGCCGGCCGGGGTGGAGATCACCCACCGCGCCGTGTGCACCAACGTCATACAGATGATCCTCGCGGGCGGACTTGACCTCAAAATCCGTAGCGTGAGCTGGCTGCCCCTGTATCACGACATGGGTCTGATAATGATCATGTTCCCCGCACTGTTCGGAGAGTCCATCACGCTGATGGACCCCATGGCCTTCCTCCGGCGGCCCTACCGATGGATCAAGCAGCTGGGCGCTGAGGCCCGGTACGGGCGGACGTTTGCGGCCGCTCCGAACTTCGCCTTCGAACTGACCGCCGAACGTGGTCTCCCCCCACAAGGCGAGACCCTCGACCTGAGCAACGTCGTCTGCCTGCTCAACGGATCCGAGCCGGTGACGATGTCGGCCATCGACAAATTCACCAACGCCTTCGCCCCCTACGGTCTGCCGGCCGCGGCGATCAAGCCGTCCTACGGAATGGCGGAAGCAACCCTCTCGGTGGCCAGCATCGCCCAAGACGCCAAGGCGAGTGCAATCTGTTTGGATCGTGAGCAGCTCGGCGCCGGCCGGGCGATTCCCGTCGCCGCGACAAGCCCAGGCGCCGTCTCCCACGTCTCGTGTGGCCAACCGATCCCCAATCAGTGGGCGGTGATTACCGACACCGACGGGGCCGAAGTTCCCGACCGCATGATCGGGCAAATCTGGTTGCACGGTAATAATATTGGCCGCGGGTACTTCGGCCGCGCAGATGAAACACAGCGCGTATTCGCCAATAAGCTGCAATCGCGACTCCAACACGGCAGCCACGCCGAGGGGGCCCCCGACAACGGATACTGGCTGGCAACCGGAGACCTCGGCGTTTACATCGACGGCGAACTGTATCTCACCGGGCGGATCAAAGACCTCATCATCATCGACGGCCGCAACCACTACCCCCACGACATCGAAACCACGGTCAGCGACGCCTCGGCCGCCATCCGCAGCGGGTACGTCGCCGCGTTCTCCGTTCCCCGCGAGGCGATTGAATCGTCCGATGACCGCACCGGAGAACAGGTCGTCATCGTGGCCGAACGCGCAGCCGGTGCCGGGCGCGCGGACCCTGCCCCGATCCTCAACGCTGTGCGCGCCGCGATCGCACGACAGCATCACATCCGTGTCGCCGACATCAAACTCGTAGCCGCTGGTGCGATTCCCCGCACCACAAGCGGCAAGCTCGCGCGCAACGCCTGCCGGGCCGATTACCTCGCCGGGCGGTTCCACCCCAGCCAAGAATGAGCTCAGACGCATTCAGTTCTCACTTCTTCTGAAGGCGAATCTCCATGGCAACCGACTACGACCAACCACGCTCCAACCCTGAAGACCCAGAAAAGGATTCACTCGGCGTGCTGCGCCTCGCACGCGAAGCTGCCAGGATTCGCTTTTCAGCGAGGACATCGACACCGCCGAACCCTCGAGCTGCCGGGCGCCGACCTCTCCCGTGACGCACTCCAAACCCAGGTTCTCCCTCAACAAGTCGATGAATTTACTTGTGCCCATTGCTATCTGGTGCAGCACAAACGCCGATTGGCCAGCAACATCCATGCCCAACCCATATGCACCGATTGCGACCAACCACCACCCTCACACCCAGGGGCCTCACCGAAACGCCGCTGACGTCCGCACTACTTCGAGCCAAGCCGGGACCTGTCGCGCCGGCGATATCCCCGACCGCATGCCCTCCCGCCGTTCCACGATGGTGCGCGCGGCGCTGGCCAAGATCAGCGCCGATCTTTTCGCCGATCCTGGCCGGTAACAGGCGACGCATGACGGTCAAAGTGGGCGCCACTCACGGCGACAGCTCATGGCTTGATCCCATAACCCTCGCCATCGTCGGCCAGGTAGGTGACCACATACCACCGTCGATGCGGCTCCACGCTGTTGTCGTACTCCTCGGTCGCGGTCGCCCGCTCGAGCCGAACGTCCGTCAGTCCCGGATTGTGCACGCGGACATAGTCTTCGAGCTCGGCGAGCAGCGCGGCGCCCGTCAGTGTCGTATCCGCGAGCGCCTTCGCCTCGCGCTTGGCCCAACTCACGCGTTACATCTTGCCCCGGCCAATGCGGCCGGCGGCCGACCCGTGGGGTTAGGTTGCCATCCGACCGTCGAGCACGATGCCCAGCCGGACGGCGCCGCCCCTGCGGTGCACGCCCTCGATACGCACCTCGATGTCTGGCCGCCTCGGCTTGCTGGCGGTCGATGTGGCCGGGTTGTCGAAGGTGATCATCGGCGATCTCCTCTCTCGCTAGGCCCCCGCTCTATTCAGGGTGCGACACGTATACCGACTATTGGGGGTGCGACACGATCACGATTAGGGCAAGACGGTGTGCATCAGCATTACGTCGTACGCCGACCACAGCGACAGGTTGAAATACAGGTCGCGCCCCGACGACCACGGGTGGATCATCGGCGCGTAGATGCCACCGGGCATGGAGAACGACGACACCAGCGGTTGCTCCGGGCTCCACGGCCCCTGCGGGGTCGGGGCGGTGCGTGCCACCACGTCGTTGCTGCCGCCGTTGGTGTAAAGCACCAGATACTGCTTGAGGTAGTTGTTGTACTGGGCCGACATCTCGCCCACCGGCCCCGGGAAGATCGGTGTGGCCGCACCCGGATTGTTCGGGACCCAGCGGCCGCCCTCGTCGCCGTTCCAGTACTGGTACTTGGTGAGGTCGGGCAGCTGACCCGGGGGCACGCGCGACAGGAAGGCCGCGCCACCGCGTCCCGATGGGGTCCCGAACTGGTAGAGGTAACCGTCGTTGCCCTTCATGAACGCACCCATCTGGAAGTTCTCGTTGCCGGGAGTGAACCCGGCTCCCGGGATGGCGTCCGCTGAGGCGGTGCGGATCGAGGTGGGAAAGATCCCCCAGTTCTGGCCGTTGTCGTTGGACCGCGCGATCGCCGAGTAGTTCGTCGACCATTCGCCGTCGCGGCCCCACTGCCGGATGGACATGTAGCTCATGTACTGCGTCCGGCCGATCGCGATGCCGGCGGTGGGAATGATCCCGGTCTCGTGGGCAGCCTTGTGGATGGTGTTGACGACCTGCTTGGACAGGCTCGGCGCCCACACCGGTGAACCTGAGTACCGGTCGTTGGGGACGCCTTCGGCGATGTGGATGCCGTGCGACAGATCGCGGTCCGAGCTGCGGAAGAGTGTGTTGTAGCGCCACTGCTGGCCCTTGACCTTGCAGTAGCCGAAGGTGTCACCGAAGGCCATCAGCACCTGGCGGTTCGCCGGATCCCCGTTGTCCCAGGCGATTCCGAGGTCGGTACCGGAGATGCTGAACCGCTGCAGAGTCTTGTTCGGGCCGTCGGGCCCGGTCACCCAGTCGACCAGCGACGTCGGCGCCCCCGCGATCGAGGGGGGCGGCGCCGGCGCGGGTTGCGGCGGCGGGACCGGGGCCGCGTTCGGCTGCAACTGACCGGCGTTCGGCGGCTGTGCGAGGCCGGGGGCCGGCGGATTGGGACCGGGCGGTAACACCTCCGCCTGCGGCCTCATCGGGGCGACCTGCCGAGGGATCGCCGGCTTGAGGAACGACGAGATCAGCGGGCCCAGTTTGGGCAGCGGCGCCTGGTCGTTGGCGTGGCTGGGTCTGCGCCCGGTGGGCGGCTGGACGACCGGCTGGGGCGCGGGCATCGCCGGCGGCGCGGCGGGTGGGTCGACGTTCGCTTCCGGCGCGCCGCATGGGGTGGCATTGGCCGACGGTGCGGGACCGACCACGTAGACGAGTCCGACAGCGGCCGCCGACGCCATCGATAGCGACACACTTCGAAGAATCGCCGACATGTAACACCTTTCGAGCGGCGGGACACCGCATTGACGTCCGCAGTTGGCTCATGTGACGATAGTGATCAGCGCGGCAGTTGTGACTAGTGATGCGACAATAGGTACGCATCCGTGACCGTGTCGCAACGCAGCCCGCCCCCGGTCATCACCCGCCCGATCGCAGTGACCGCGCAGGCGCGTGCCTGACCGCCACGGAGCATCTCGCCGAACACCGTGCGATGGGCCCCTGGGGCCAGGTACGCTCCCATCCGCCAGCACACCCGTCATCGCCGTCGGCTAGCGCTGCGGCCAACCCCGGCAAACACGGCCCGGCTGCCCGGGTGCGCGGCCCGCCAAGGAGGGCGACCGATGACTGTGCGTAATGATCTGCGCGGCAAGCTGATCCAAAGCCCAGCGTATCTTCGCCGCGTGGTCGCCGCGTCCATGGCGGGCACGGTGGTGGAATGGTACGAATTCTTCCTCTACGGCACCGCCGCCACCCTGGTCTTCAGCAAAGTGTTCTTCCCCCGGGGCGGCAACGAGCTCGACGCGATCCTGGCCGCCTTCGTGACCTATGCGGTGGGCTTCGCCGCCCGCCCCCTCGGCGGCATCGTCTTCGGCCAGTTCGGCGACCGGTACGGCCGAAAGAAACTGCTGCAGCTCAGCCTGCTGCTGGTCGGCGTCTCCACGTTCGCGATGGGCTGCCTGCCCACCTTCGCCCAGATCGGCTACTGGGCCCCGGCGTTGCTGGTGGTGCTGCGCTTCCTGCAGGGCTTCGCCGTCGGCGGCGAGTGGGGCGGGGCGATCCTGCTGGTCGCCGAGCACAGCCCGAAGTCCCACCGCGGGTTCTGGGCCAGCTGGCCGCAGGCGGGCGTCCCCGGCGGGAACATGCTCGCCACCGTGGTGCTGCTGATGCTCACCTCGACGCTCTCGGATGCGGCGTTCCTGGGCTGGGGCTGGCGCGTGGGGTTCTGGCTGTCCGCGGTCGTGGTCCTGATCGGTTACTACATCCGCACCAAGGTGACCGACGCGCCGATCTTCTACGAAGCGCAGCGTCAGGACGACCGCATCAACGCCAGCCGGCTCGGTGTCTTCGAGGTGCTAAAGCGCTATCCGCGTGGCGTTTTCACCGCCATGGGCATGCGCCTCGGCGAGAACACCATGTACTACCTCGTCGTCACCTTCTCCATCACCTATCTGAAGGTCCACGTGCACGCCGACACCAAGACGATCCTGTGGTGGCTGCTGGCCGCGCACGCCGTCCACTTCGCCGTCATCCCGCTGGCCGGCAGCCTCAGCGATCGATTGGGCAGGCGGCCAATCTATTTCATCGGCGCGCTCTGCGCGTGCACCTGGGGCTTCTTCGCGTTCCCGATGATGAACAGCGGACGCAACGCCGTCATCATGTCGGCGATCGTCATCGGTCTGGTCTTTCACGGCCTGATGTACGCGGTCCAGCCGGCGGCCATGGCCGAGATGTTCCCCACCCGCATGCGGTATTCGGGGGTGTCCCTCGGTTACCAGGTCACCTCGATCTTGGCCGGTTCGCTGGCGCCGATCATCGCGGTTCGCCTGCTCGAGACCTACCGGTCCGCGGTGCCCATCGCGTGGTACCTGGCCGCAACCGCCGCGGTGAGCGCCCTGGCCGTCCTCGCCGCCGCCGAGACCAAGGGCATCGACTTGGCCGCCCTCGACTCCGCCGACGCCCGCAGACAACGGACCGATGCGGCGCTCCGATCGGACGGCAGCGAGCTCGTCGAGGGCGCCATCTGAACCCGTGTGCGACGCCGTCACGCGTAACCCGCATGTTTGTCCGCCGCGGTACGGGGCAATGTTCCATGAGAGGCGCACGCGTCGGCCGGCCTTCGCGTTCGCCTAGGTCCCGTCGGTTCAGCCCGAGAGCCGACGGGGCCGCCCTCATTTTGCGGGCCCTCCTTAACCATGACCCGCTCGCGGATACGACCCAACGACGAGGCCGTCCAGGAGTAGCCTGCGGCGTATGGATGGCTCAGCCGGCGTCTGGATCCTGGGCGGCTGCCAAACCGATTTCGCCCGCAACCTCACCAGAGAGGGCCGCGACTTCGCCGCCCTGACCGCCGAGATCGTCGAGGCCACGCTGGCCTCGGCCAAGATCAACGCCGCCGACATCGAAGTGGTCCACGTGGCGAACGCCTTCGGTGAGATGTTCGCCCGCCAGGGTCACCTCGGGGCGATGCCCGCGACGGTCTGCCCCGATCTCTGGGACACCCCGGCCTCCCGGCACGAGGCCGCGTGCGCGTCGGGCAGCGTCGCCGCCCTGTCCGCGATGGCCGATCTGCGGTCCGGTGCCTATGACACCGCGCTGGTGGTGGGCATCGAGCTCGAGAAGACCGTGCCCGGTGACACCGCGGCGCAACACCTGGGAGCGGCAGCGTGGACGGGTCACGAGGGGGCCGACGCGCGGTACGTGTGGCCGTCGATGTTCGCCGCGGTCGCCGACGAATACGACCGACGCTACGGCTTGGACGACGCACATCTGCGCGCCATTGCGCAGCTGAACTTCGCGAACGCCCGGCGTAACCCCAACGCCCAGACCCGGGCATGGACGGTCCCGGACCCCATCACGGACGACGACACCACCAACCCCGTCACCGAGGGCCGGTTGCGGCGCTTTGACTGCAGCCAAATGACCGACGGTGCCGCAGGATTGGTGTTGGTCGGGGATGCCTGTCTGCGCGATCACCCGGATGCGCGCCCGATCGGCCGCATCGAGGGTTGGGGGCACCGGACGGTGGGACTGGGCCTGCGGCAGAAGCTGGACCGAGCCGCGGACGACCCCTACATCCTTCCGCACGTGCGGGCCGCGGTGCACGATGCGTTGCGGCGCGCCCGGCTGACGCTCGACCACGTCGACGGCTACGAGGTGCACGACTGTTTCACGCCCAGCGAGTACCTGGCCATCGACCACATCGGGTTGACCGGCCCCGGTGAGTCCTGGAAGGCCATCGAAAACGGCGAGATCGAGCTCGGCGGCCGGCTCCCCATCAATCCCAGCGGCGGCCTCATCGGCGGCGGCCACCCGGTCGGGGCCTCCGGCGTGCGCATGCTGCTCGACGCGGCCAAACAGGTCAGTGGCGCGGCCGGCGAGTATCAGGTCGACGGGGCGAGGACGTTCGGCACCCTCAATTTCGGCGGCAGCACCGCCACCACCGTGAGTTTCGTTGTCGCCACGGCGGAAGGCGCGCGACATGGACGTTGAGCTCGTCGGCAAGTTCTTGTCCACACTG
This sequence comes from Mycobacterium sp. E3247, assembly GCF_001667785.1. NCBI lineage: Bacteria > Bacillati > Actinomycetota > Actinomycetes > Mycobacteriales > Mycobacteriaceae > Mycobacterium > Mycobacterium sp. E3247. The sequence continues at coordinate 72,782 of NZ_LZJG01000489.1, forward strand.
CCCGAAGACGACGACCACCCCTACCGCACCGGGCCGTGGCGTCCCCAGACCACCGAGTGGAACGCCGACGACCTCACCGCCGTGGAAGGGCAGATCCCGCACGACCTGGATGGCATCTACCTGCGGAACACCGAAAATCCGCTGCACCCCGCCCTGAAGACGTATCACCCCTTCGACGGCGACGGCATGCTGCACATCGTCGGATTCCGCGATGGAAAAGCCTTCTATCGCAACCGCTTTGTGCGCACCGACGGCTTCCTGGCGGAGAACGAGGCCGGTGAGCCACTCTGGCCGGGGCTGGCCGAGCCCGTGCAGTTGGCCAAGCGCAAGGACGGCTGGAGCGCTCGCACCCTGATGAAGGACGCGTCGAGCACCGACGTCATCGTGCACCGGGGCGTCGCGCTGACCAGCTTCTACCAGTGCGGCGACCTCTACCGCGTCAATCCGTGGTCGGGTGAAACCCTGGGCAAGGAGACCTGGAACGGGCGCTTCCCCACCGAGTGGGGTGTGTCCGCGCACCCGAAGGTGGACAGCAGAACCGGTGAACTGCTGTTCTTCAATTACAGCAAGCGCGACCCGTACATGCGCTACGGCGTGGTCGACGAGAACGGCGAGCTCGTCCACTACGTCGACATTCCCCTGCCCGGGCCGCGGCTGCCGCACGACATGGCATTCACCGAAAACTACGTGATTCTCAACGACTTTCCGTTGTTCTGGGACCCCGTCCTGCTCGAGCAGGACGTGCACCTGCCGGGCTTTCATCCCGACCTGCCGTCGCGTTTCGCGGTCCTGCCCCGCCGGGGCGGAACCGGGGACATCCGATGGTTCGAGGCGGACCCCACGTTCGTGTTGCACTTCGTCAACGCCTACGAGGACGGTGACGAGATCGTGCTCGACGGCTTCTTCGAGGGCGACCCTTCGCCGATTGACAACGGTGGCACCAAGTGGGACAAGCTGTTCCGGTTCCTGGCGCTGGATCGGCTGCAATCCCGGCTGCACCGGTGGCGTTTCAACCTGGCCACCGGCGCCGTGCGCGAGGAGCGGCTGTCGGAGTCGGTCACCGAGTTCGGGACCATCAACCCCGACTACGCCGCAAGCGACTACCGCTACGCCTATGCCGCCACGGGCAAACCGGGCTGGTTCCTCTTCGACGGGCTGGTCAAACACGATCTGCGCACCGGTAGCCAACAGGAATTCTCCTTCGGCGACGGCGTCTACGGCAGCGAGACGGCGATGGCGCCGCGGCGCGGTGCCACCGGCGAGGACGACGGCTACCTGATCACCTTGACCACCGACATGAATACCGACGCCTCGTATTGCGTGGTTCTCGACGCCGCGCGCGTGGCCGACGGCCCGGTATGCAGAATTCAACTGCCGGAGCGCATTTCCAGCGGCACCCATGCGACGTGGGCGCCCGGCGAGCAGCTCCGGCGCTGGGACACCGCGGAGTCGGCGGCGACCGCGGTCGGGCTGTGATGGACGTCCACAAGCCCCGCCGGACCACGCACTGGCCGATGCAGCTGGCGTCGATCGGCGGCATTCGCTTCGCGCGCCGGTCGTCGAACTTCCAAGAGGCGGTGCGGTTTTACCGCGAGCTGGTGGGGTTGCCGCTCTACGAGACGTTCGGCGACAGCTACGGCAGCAACGGCGCGATCTTCGGCCTGCCCAGCTGGAACCTGACCCTGGAGATCGTGGAATCCGTCGAGCCCGTCGCGGTGGACCCCCACGAACAGCTGTGCCTGTACTTCCCCGACCGGCAGGCGCAGCAGGCGGCGATCGTCCGCCTGCAAGCGGCGGGCATCGAACCGGTCGAACAGCATCCGTACTGGGAGGCGACGGGCGCGATCACCTACCGCGACCCCGACGGCCGCGAAATCGTGTTCGCCCCGTTCGTGTTCGGCGTCAACGAGCCCGCCGACAGCTCCGCGTCGGGGACACACGAGTTCCCGTCGCCGTAGAGACCTCAGCGACCGGACCGACCGGAAGCCAGCGCCGCGACGACGGCGGCGATCGAACACACCACCGCACAGACCGCCGCGATCGCGGCGACGTAGAGGCCGTATTGGGCCGACACCGGCGGATTGACGTTGAGCTTGTAGTACCACGCCGTCAGGGCGACGATGAGCAAGGAAATCACCAGCGCCGCAACCGAAGCGAGCCGCACCGCCAGGCCGCGACCCACCATCGCCCCGGTCACCAGCAGCGCCGAGGACAACAGCACGATGAGCTGGCCGGCGCCGAACCCCCGCGGAAGTTCCAAGTTGCCGTGAGCGCCCCCGATGCCGCTGGCCCAGCCCCCGCCGTTGACCGCCGTAGTCAGCCAGGGCAGCCACGAGCTGGCCGAGATCACCAGCGCGAAAAGCGCCACCAGCCAACCAGGGCGCAGCCGGCGAGTCATGTCAGCGAGATTAGCCGACCGGGGACCGGCCCCGTGGGCGTCACGCTAGCGTGGCGCTGCTCGGTCAGCGGTGGCCGCCGCCGGAACCGTTCATGCCGGGGTCGGGCCGAGTGAACACCGTGACGAAGTTCTGCAGCGACGTGTCGATGTCGCCCCGCAGCGCGGCGGCGACGATCATGCCGATCGGCCCGAACAGTGCCGGGCCACCGAGGTGGACGTCGAAGCTGACGACGGAGCCCTCCTCGGCGGGCTGAACTTTGGCCATGAGTTTGACCTTGACGCCACCGACGCCGTCGCCGTTGAGCGTCATGCCCTCCGGTGGCTTGTACCGAACGACCGTCCACCTGATCCGGTTGTACATGCCCTTGACTTCGACGATCGACTCCACGACCGTGCCCTTGTCGATGTCGTCGGGCAGTGTGCTGCGCCACACCCGGTGAATGGTGAGCCAGTCCTTATACCGGGACAGATCCGAGGCATGCTTCCAGGCCACCTCGGGTGGCAGCGGGACGTCGATGGATCCGGAGAGTTTCGCCATGAGCTCAGTTCTGGTTGTCGCCTTTTGCCGCTTGTTCGGCCGCCTTCTTGGCCTCTTCTTGCACTTTGTGGATGGTGTCGGAGTACTTGCCCTGCGTCTTGTCGTCGACGAATTCGCCGGCCTTGTCGATCGCCGTCTCGACCTTGTCGGCGTTCTGCGACAACAGCTCTTTGGCCTTGTCCAGGAATCCCATGTACCCGTCCTTTCCCCGCCGAAATCCTACTTGCCGGGTGGAACCGCACACGCGGGCGATCGGGCGGTCAGCGCCACAACCGCGGGTGCACGCCCAGGATCCGGGCCCGCATCCACCACATCGCCTCGACGGCGGCGGCGCCCAGCACGCCGATCCCCGCGGCGGTCGACGTCACCACGACATCGGAGGGATCGAGCAGGAACGCCTTGCGGGCCAGCGGGAGGCTGAAGATCACCACGTAGGCCAGGCCGGAGCCGATGACCAGCGCGACCCGCCACCACTGGTAGGGCCGCGCCACCACCGCGAGCACCCACAGCGCCGTCATCAGCAGCGTGATCAGGGCCGCGGTCGACGCCTGCTCCTGTTCCTGAAACGTCGCGTGCCGGCCGTGATAGGCCACCAGGTAGGAGGCGAACGTCGCGGCGCCGACGATCAGCCCGGACGGCAACGCCGAAGTGAGCACCCGCCGCACGAACCCGGGATTGGCGCGTTCGTTGTTGGGGGCCAACGACAGGATGAACGCCGGGATTCCGATGGTGAACCACGCGGCGATGGTGACGTGGATGGGCTGGAACGGGTACAGCAGGGGGTCGGCCTTGAGCGGCCCGGCGAACAGGCATTCGATGCCCACCAGCAGCGCCAGCAGGACCGAGTAGACGGTCTTGGTCAAGAACAGGTTGGCCACCCGCTCGATATTGCCGATCACCCGCCGGCCCTCGCCGACGACATACGGCAGGGTGGCAAACCGGTTGTCCAGCAACACGATCTGCGCGACGGCGCGCGATGCCGGGCTGCCGGCTCCCATCGCGACGCCGATGTCGGCATCCTTGAGGGCCAGCACGTCGTTGACGCCGTCGCCGGTCATCGCGACGGTGTGCCCATGCGATTGCAGGGCGTGCACCATCGCCCGCTTCTGGTCGGGCCGCACGCGCCCGAAGGTGGTGTGCGTGTCCAGCGCGTCGGCCAGTTGCGCGGGCCCGGACGGTAGCCGGCGCGCGTCCATGGTTTCACCGCGCAGCCCGAGCTGGTCGGCGACGGCCGCGACGGACACCGCGTTGTCGCCGGAGATCACCTTGACGGAAACCCCTTGTTCGGCAAAGTAATCCAGCGTTTCCGCGGCGTCGGGACGCACCCTTTGCTCGAGGACCACCAGCGCGACGGGGGTGACGCGGCCTGGGGCGTCCGGGTGGTTGACGGCCACGTCGCCGGTGCCCACGAGCAGCACCCGCAGACCTTGCGCGCCGATCCGCTCGGCGCGTTCGGCCGCGGCCGACGCCGGGTCGAGCAGCACATCCGGCGCCCCGATCACCCAGTTGCCGTGGCTGGAGTAGGACACCCCGCTCCACTTGGTGGACGACTTGAACGGCGCGGTCGCCGTGGCGATCCAATCCGGCGGCCGGCGATAGGTCTCGGCGATCGCCTGCATGCTGGCGTTGGGGCGCGGGTCGGCGGCGGCCAGTGCCGCCAGCGCGTCGTCGACGCTGTGCCGCCGTGCCGCTTCGAGTTCCTCGACGCCCGCGACGCGCATGCCGTTCTCGGTGAGCGTGCCCGTCTTGTCCGCGCAGACCACGTCGACCCGCGCGAGTCCCTCGATGGCGGGCAGCTCCTGCACCAGGCACCGGCGCTGGCCGAGCCGGATAACCCCGACGGCGAAGGCGACCGACGTCAACAGCACCAGGCCCTCGGGCACCATCGGCACCAGCGCACCCACCGCCCGCAGCACGGACTGCCGCCAGCCCACGTGGGTGGTGAACAACTGCGTGTAGATCGTCAGCAGTCCGGCCGGCACCAGCAGGTAGGTGATGAACTGCAGGATCCGGTTGATGCCGTTGCGCAGTTCGGATTTGACCAGCGTGAACTTGCTGGCCTCCTCGGCGAGCCTGGCGGCATAGGCCTCCGGTCCCACCTTCGTGGCACGGTAGGCGCCCGTGCCGGCGACGACGAAGCTGCCCGACATCACCGCGTCGCCGACGGCCTTGGTGATGGGGTCGGCCTCGCCGGTCAGCAACGACTCGTCGACCTCCAGGTTGGCCTCTTCGAGGACCTGACCGTCGACGACCACCTGGTCGCCCGGTCCGAGTTCGATGATGTCGTCGAGCACCACCTCGGCGGGCAGCAAGGTGCGGGTCCCGGATTGCCTGCGCACCAGAGGCTTTGCCTGTCCGACGATGGCGAGGGTGTCCAGCGTCTTTTTGGCCCGGATCTCCTGGACCATGCCGACGACGCTGTTGGCCACGATCAGCAGGCCGAACATGCCGTTGATCAGCGAGCCGGTCGCCACCACGATCAGCAGCAACACCCCCAGGATCGCGTTGATGCGGGTGAAGACGTTGGCCCGCACGATGTCCGGGATGCTGCGGGTGGCACGCTCCCGGACGGCGTTGCTCTTGCCTTCAGTGACCCGCTGCGCGACCTCGGCATCGGTCAGGCCCGCGATCATCGGGTGAACGTTCCCAGCTTGTCGGAGTCGTAGTACTCAAGGTTCAGTGTCGGCCCCGCAAATGTTGCCTTGGAAACCGTTCCCGGCGGCGCGTTTTCGTCGGTCAGAGCAAAGGTGAAGGTGTCGCCGTCCCAGTGCGTCAGGGCGACCGTCCGGTTCTTCGGACCCATCGCCAGCTGCAGCGCGCCGTCGTGTTCGGTCACCACGGCGGGTCCCCAGTAATCGTTCCCATAGACCCCGGCATAGTCGACGAGCGGCCTGGGCGGGGCGGGCCGGGCCGGCGGCTGCTTGCCGACCAGCGAGCCCTCGGGATTGTTGAGCCAGCCGATCGCCTTCTGGTACAGAGCCGCCCAATCCTCGCGGATCTGGCCGTACACGACGAGATCCATGAATTCGGCGGTCAGCGTTTCCGGGATGCCGTAGGGCGCGCCGTTCGTCAGCGCGATGATGCCCAGGTTCTCCGCGGGCATGACCACGAAGTTCGTCGCGGCGCCCAGGTCGAAGGCGCCGGAGTGGCTGTATTGGGTGCGCCCCGAGGAATCGACCGACGCGTTGAAGCCGTATCCGTAGAACCCCGAGCGCGCGTTGGGCGCTTTCGCGGGCGCCGAAACGATCTGCGGGCTGGTGGCGGCCAGCAGGGCTTCCGGTGAGGTGATCCGCCAGCCGTCGTATGTTCCGTTGCCCAGCAACATCATCAGCCAGCGGGCCATGTCGTTGACCGAGGAGCTCACCCCGCCGGCAGGCGACTGCGGGTCCGGGTCCCGCTGAAACCGGGCCTCCCACCTGCCCGCGATCTTCATGTGGTTGACCGCGTGGTTGGGCCGTGCGATGAAATCGGCGAAGCGCGAACTGGTCGACGCCATGCCCAGGGGGCGGTAGAGCGCCTCGTCAGACAGGTCCTCCCACGACTTGCCCGCCGCGGCGGCCACCGCCTCGGCGGCGGCGGTCACGCCATAGTTGGTGTAGGCGTAGCTGATCCGAAAGGGGGCGAGCGGCAGATACTTCAGCCGTTCGAGGGTCTGCCGACGGTCGTAGCCCAGGTCTTCAAGCTTGTCACCGGCGTGGTCGGGCAGCCCGGAACGATGCGAATACAGGTCTCCGAGGGTCACGTGGCTGGTGACGTACGGATCGCTCAGCGTCAGCCACGGCAACTTGGCCGCCACCGGGGTGTCCCATGCGACGGCGCCGTCGCTCACTTCATGCGCGACCACCGTCGAGCCGACCGATTTGGACACCGACGCCAGCTGGAAGACCGTGTCGGCGTCCACCTTGTTGTCCTGTCCCTGCCCTCTGCTCGCGTCCTTGATGCCGAAACCCTTGGCGTACAGCACTTTTCCACCGTGGACGACGGCCACCGCCATTCCCGGGACGCCGGTGCTCTTCATCAGGTCACCGACCAGGCCGTCGAGCTTTGCCACCGCCTGATCGATGCGCCCCGCCGGGATCGCCACACCGGACACCTCGTTGGGCGGTGCGTCAGAGAGCGCGGGCGGGCTGGATACCGGTTGCGCGGGCCCACATCCGGTCATGCCGAGCAGCACGGTGACAGCGGCGGCGGCCGCGCGTTTCGTCATGGCGGAACCCTAGCGCGGCGACGATGCGCGCCGCGTGCGGCGCGAGAAGGAGCCGCGCAATTCAACTCAGCGCGGCGAGGTTGCCTGCACCCCGAATCAGAGCCGCCACCAGGCGTTCGATTTGAGCGGCGCCGCGGGATCGATGCGTTGGCCGGGGGCGGGAACCGCCACGTCGACCCGCTCGGGTGCGGCGGCGGCGAGCAGGCGTTCGACCGGCTCGGCCCACGGGTGGGGGGCCAGCCGGAAGGTGCCCCAATGGATCGGCACGAGCAGCCCTTTGTCGGTGAGGTCCCGGTGCGCCCGGACCGCCTCCTCCGGGTTCATGTGGACGTCCGGCCATGCGGTGTTGTAGGCGCCGATGGGCAGCAGGGTCAGGTCGAACGGTCCGTGGTCGGCGCCGATGTGAGCGAAGCTCTTCGTGTAGCCGGTGTCGCCGCCGAAGTACGCGCGGTGGTTCGGGCCGGCGAACGCCCAAGACGCCCACAGCGTCGTATTGCGGTCCAGGAACCGACCCGAAAAGTGGCGCGCCGGAACGCAAGTCACGGTCAGCTCGTCGACCCGGGCGCTCTGATACCAGTCGAGCTCGACGATTCGGTGCTCCGGTATCCCCCAGGCGCGCAGGTGGGCGCCGACACCGAGCGGCACGAAGAACGGCGCCCGCTGCGTGCGCGTCAACGCCAACACCGTGTCGATGTCGAGGTGGTCGTAGTGGTCGTGGCTGATCACCACCGCGTCGACGGCCGGCAACCCTTCCAGTTGCACCGGGGGCGGGTGGAGCCGCTGCGGTCCGACGAGGTCCGACGGCGAGCAGCGATTGCTCCACACCGGGTCGGTGAGCACCCGGTAGCCGTCGATTTCCAGCAGCGCCGTCGAATGGCCGAACCAGCTGACGGCGAGCCGGCGGGGGTCGCCGTCGAACAGGGCCGGCGCGGCCAACGGGATCGGCGCGGCGGGCCGGCTGACGCCCCGGTTGCCGATCAACTCCCACGCGACCAGCCGCAACTCCTCGCGATCCATCGTGAGGGCGGAGGCGGGATCGAGGTTGACGAAGACGCCGTCGCGGTAGTTGGGCGAGCCCTGCGCCACCGCCCTGATGGCGGTGGGGTGGGCACCGAGTGCCGCCGGCGCGCCGTGCAGCGCTCGCACCACCCAGCTGCCGGCCGCCAGCGACGCCGTGCCGGCGGCCAGTCGCAGCGCCCCCCGCAGCATGGCTGTCAGGCCCCCTGGAACTTCGGCGGTCGCTTCTCTATGCGCGCGACCTGGGCCTCGATGACGTCCTGACTCTTCCAGGCTTTGTCGAAGAGTTCCTTGTGCTCCGGCAACGAGTCCTCCATGGCACCGTCGTCGTTGAGCACCCGTTTGGCGTGCTGAATGGCCAGCGGCGCCAGGCCGGAGATCTCGGCGGCCCAGGCCTGGGCGTCGGCGAGTGTCCCGATGCGGTTGGCCATTCCGGTCTGCAGCGCCGCGTCTGCGGTCAGCTTCTCGGCGGTTAGCAGCATCGCGCTGGCCCGGCCGTGACCCACCAGCGAGGACAGTCGCCGGATGCTCCAGTTGTCCAGCGCCAGGCCGTATTTCGACGTCGGGAACTGAAAGAACGCCTCCGGCGCGACGACCCTCAGGTCGCATCGCATGGCCAGCTGCAGGCCCGCGCCGATGGCTGGACCGTTGATGGCGCCGATCAGCGGGATCAGCGTGGCGTCCATCAACTTGTGCAGCTCGATGAGCCGGTCGGGATAGTCGGCGGCGAACGCGTCGCCGCTCAGGTCCGCGCCGGCGCAGAACACCGTGCCCTGGCCGGTCAGCACGATGGCCCGGACGGAGCCGTCGCTCGCCTTCTGGAAGGTTTCCCGGAGCTCCTCGACGAGCTGCGAGTTGAGGGCGTTGCGGCGCTCGGGACGCTGCAGCTCGATGGTCAGCACGGCTTCGTCCTGGGTAACACCGATCATGGCAGCCACCCTATATAGCCTCGTGTCGTGAGTCGTATCACGGCTGCTCAGCTGCGCGACGCGGTGCTCGACGAGGGCTCTTTCATCCGCTGGGACGGCGAGCCGCTCGCCGTGCCGGTCAGCGAGGAGTATTCGCGAGAGCTGGCCGACGCGCGGGCCGCCACCGGCCTGGACGAATCGGTGCTGACCGGCGAGGGCCGCATCTTCGGGCGCCGGGTCGCGGTGGTGGTCTGCGAGTTCGGCTTCCTGGGCGGCTCCATCGGGGTGGCGGCGGCCGAACGGATCACCGCCGCGATGCAGCGGGCGACCGCCGAGCGGCTGCCGCTGCTGGCCTCGCCCAGCTCCGGCGGCACCCGCATGCAGGAGGGCACTGTCGCCTTCCTGCAGATGGTGAAGATCGCCGCCGCCGTCCGGCTGCACAAACAGGCGCACCTGCCCTACCTCGTCTATTTGCGCCACCCCACGACCGGCGGGGTGTTCGCGTCCTGGGGGTCGCTGGGCCACGTCACGGCCGCCGAGCCGGGCGCCCTGATCGGCTTCCTCGGGCCGCGCGTGTACCAGCTGCTCTATGGCGAACCCTTCCCCGAAGGCGTCCAGACGGCGGAGAACCTGCAGCGCCACGGCGTGATCGACGACGTCGTACCGCTGGAGCAGCTGCGCCGGATGCTGGACCGCGCGCTGACGGTCATCGCCGACCCGCCCGGGGCCCTGCCGGCACCGCGGCCGCCCGAACCGATACCCGACGTGCCGGCGTGGGACTCCGTGGTGGCGTCACGGCGCCCCGATCGGCCCGGTGTCGGGCTGCTGCTGCGCCATGGCGCCACCGATCGGGTGCTGTTGTCGGGCACCGGCCAGGGCGATGCGGCGACCACCCTGCTGGCACTGGCCCGCTTCGCCGGACAGCCCGCGGTGGTGCTCGGGCAGCAGCGGGTGGCGGGCGGGATGGTGGGCCCCGCGTCCCTGCGCGAGGCCCGGCGGGGCATGGCGCTGGCCGCCGAACTGCACCTGCCGCTGGTGCTGGTGATCGACACCGCCGGCCCGGCCCTGTCGGCGGAGGCCGAACAGGGTGGGCTCGCCGGCCAGATCGCCCAGTGCCTAGCCGAGCTGGTGACCCTGGACACCCCGACGGTCTCGGTGCTGCTCGGCCAGGGCAGCGGCGGGCCGGCGCTGGCGATGGTTCCCGCCGATCGGGTGCTGTGCGCGCTGCACGGGTGGCTGGCGCCGCTGCCGCCGGAGGGCGCCAGCGCGATCGTCTTCCGTGACACCGCGCACGCCCCCGAACTCGCTGCCGCGCAAGGTATCCGCTCGGCGGACCTGCTGCGGTCCGGAATTGCCGACGTCGTCGTCCCGGAACATCCCGACGCGGCCGACGAGCCGGTCGAGTTCTGCCGGCGACTCGCGCATGCCATCGCCGCCGAGCTGCACGGCCTGCGCGAGCTGCCCGCCGACGAGCGGTTGGCCACCCGATTGCGGCGCTACCGCCGCATCGGAGTGCCCTGAGCGCGGCACAACGCGCGACACGTAAACCACGCCCACGACACGCCGCAAAACGTCACCGTGGTTTAAGTCTCGCGAGTCAGCCCTCCGGCAGGCCGAGATAGCGCTGAATGGTCGGACCGAGCCAGTCGACGATCTCGTCGCGGGTCATCTCCGCGACCGGGGGGAGCCGTAACACGAAGCGGCACAACGCCATCCCCAATATCTGCGTGGCGATGAGCCCCGCCCTCACCCCCACCTCCTCCGCCGGCGCGAGTGAGGCCACCAGCGGCCGGATCTGGTTTCCGAAGATCTCCTGCATCCGTTGCGCCGCTTCGCCGTTGGTCGCGCTCGACCGCAGCAGGATCACCAGCGCCTCGTCGCCCTCCCAGCGTTCGAGAAAGTGCCGCACCAGCGACCGCCCGACCTGCGTCGGCTCGGTCGCCGCGAAGTCGGGAAACCGCAGGTCGAACTCCGCCGCCGCGGCGAACAGCTTGTCCTTGCTGCCGTAATACCGCATCACCATCGCGGGATCGATCCCAGCGTCGGCGGCGATGGCCCGAATCGTCGCACCCTGGAACCCCGCCGCGCCGAACCGCTCGCGCGCCGCCGCCAGGATCGCCGCCTTCGTCTCGTCCGACGACCGTCTCATGTCAACGATTGTAGGCCAACAACTGTTGACATAGCACTAGCGACGCGCGACCATGGAGTTATGCCAACAAGCGTTGACTAACGCATCAGGGAGAGGAGCCAGCCATGAACGACACCGACGTCCTGGTGGTCGGCGCAGGTCCTACCGGCCTCACGCTCGCCGCCGCGCTGCGAGTCCGCGGGATTCGGGTGACACTGGTCGACAAGGTGGCGGAGGGCGCCAACACGTCGCGCGCTGCCGCCGTCAACGCCCGAACCCTCGAGGTGCTCGACGAGCTCGACGTGTCCCGGCGAATGGTCAAGGCGGGCGTGATCGCGCCGCGGTTCACCATGCGGCAGGGCCGGCGCATCTTGATTCCCGTCGACTTCAGCACGCTTCCGACCGAACACCCGTACACGCTGATGCTCTCCCAGGCCGACACCGAGCGGCTGCTGCTCGAGCGCCTGCGGGAGCTGGGCGGTGACGTCGTCCGGCCCAAGGCGCTGAGTCGCATCGCCCAGGACGGCGACGGCGTGACGGCGACGTTCGACGACGGGGACACCATCCGCGCCGCCTACGCCGTCGGGGCGGACGGGATGCACAGCACGGTGCGCACGGAAGCCGGAATCGGCTTCGCCGGTGGCGAATTCGCCGAGTCATTCACGCTCGCCGACGTGCGAGTGACCGGTGAAGCGCCCCGTGACGAGGTGATCCTGTTCTACGCCAAAGACGGCCTGACGGTGCTGGCGCCGCTGCCCGGAGACATCTTCCGCGTCGTCGCGCCGACGGCCGACGCGCCGCTGCAGCCGTCGGCGCGGTTCGTGCAGGCACTGCTGGACACCCGCGGCTTCGGGCCGGGGCGAACGGTCGTGACCGAATTGGTGTGGGGGTCGCGGTTCCACATCCATCACCGCGTCGCCGACAGCTACCGGGCCGGCCGGCTGTTGCTGGCCGGCGACGCCGCCCACGTGCACAGCCCGGCCGGGGGCCAGGGCATGAACCTCGGGATCACCGACGCGATGGCCCTGGCCGGCGCGCTGACCGCGGTTCTGCAAGGAGGCCCGGACGCCGCGCTGGACGCCTACAGCGCCGCGCAGCGCCGACGCGCCGAGCGGGTGCTGAAGCTGACCGGACGGCTGACCCGCATCGCGACGCTGCCGCGCCCGTTGCGCCCCCTGCGCAACACCGGGATGCGTCTGGCCGCCGAGGTTCCCGCGGTCCGTCGGCAGCTGGCGGTGCAGTTGAGCGGGCTGGCCCGACAGTGATCGAACCCCTTCCGGTGACGACCGACGGCGGGGGAAGCGAAACAGGCTGCACCGCAACTGGTTTCGGCGCATGCGTGCCGATGTCAACGGCCAGTTGCGGCGCAGCGTCGAAAACGTAACCTTTTGGGCGTCGGCGGCCCGGCCAGGGCACCGCCGTGATCGGCAATCAGGCAAAATGGGCGGCATGGACACTGGTGGGACCTCGCCCCGCGTGTTGGTCGTCGACGACGACTCCGACGTGCTCGCCTCGCTGGAACGCGGCCTGCGACTGTCCGGATTCGAGGTGTCGACCGCGGTCGACGGCGCGGAAGCCTTGCGCAGCGCCACCGAGACCCGACCGGACGCGATCGTGCTGGACATCAACATGCCCGTGCTGGACGGCGTCAGCGTCGTCACGGCGCTGCGGGCGATGGATAACGACGTCCCGGTCTGCGTGCTGTCGGCGCGCAGCTCGGTCGACGACCGGGTGGCGGGGCTCGAGGCCGGCGCGGACGACTACCTGGTCAAGCCGTTCGTCTTGGCCGAGCTGGTCGCGCGGGTGAAGGCGCTGCTGCGTCGCCGCGGCGCCGTCGCGTCAACCTCCTCGGAGACCATCACGGTGGGCCCGCTGGAGGTCGACATCCCCGGCCGTCGGGCCCGCGTCAACGGCGTCGACGTCGACCTGACCAAGCGGGAGTTCGACCTGCTGGCGGTGCTGGCCGAGCACAAGACCGCGGTGCTGTCGCGCGCGCAGCTGCTGGAGCTGGTCTGGGGCTATGACTTCGCCGCCGACACCAACGTCGTCGACGTGTTCATCGGGTACCTGCGCCGCAAGCTGGAGGCCAATGGCGGTCCCCGGCTGCTGCACACCGTCCGCGGAGTCGGGTTCGTGCTGCGCATGCAGTAGCCAGGTCGAGCGGCGATGAATTTTCTGTCCCGGATCCTCACCCGTACGCCCTCGCTGCGCGCCCGGGTGGTGGTCGCGACGGTCATCGGCGCGGCGATTCCCGTCCTCATCGTCGGCGTCGTCGTCTGGGTGGGCATCACCAACGACCGCAAGGAGCGGCTGGACCGCCGGCTCGACGAGGCCGCCGGTTTCGCGATCCCCTTCCTGCCGCGCGGTCTCGACGAAATCCCCCGCTCCCCCAACGACAACGACGCCATCATGACGGTCCGCCGCGGCGACCAGGTCAGGTCGAATTCCGACGTGACGCTGCCCAGGCTGAGCGTCGACTACGCCGACGCCTACGTCAAAGGTGTGCGCTACCGGGTCCGGACGGTGGAGATTCCCGCGCCGGAGCCCACGTCGCTCGCCGTCGGCGCGACGTATGACGCGACGCTGGCCGAGACCAACAACCTGCACCGGCGGGTCCTGCTGATCTGTGGCTTCGCCATCGGCGCGGCGGCGGTGTTCGCCTGGTTGCTGGCCGCGTTCGCGGTGCGGCCCTTCAAACAGCTTGCGCAGCAGACCCGTTCGATCGACGCCGGAGACGAGGCGCCGCGCGTCGAGGTGCACGGCGCCAGCGAAGCCGTGGAGATCGCCGAGGCAATGCGGGGGATGCTGCAGCGCATTTGGGACGAGCAGAACCGGACCAAGGAGGCGCTCGAGTCGGCCCGCGACTTCGCCGCCGTCTCGTCGCACGAGCTGCGCACCCCCCTGACCGCGATGCGCACCAACCTCGAGGTGCTGTCCACCCTGGACATGACCGACGACCAACGCAAAGAGGTGCTGAGCGACGTCATCCGCACCCAGTCACGGATCGAGGCCACCCTGAGCGCCCTCGAGCGGCTGGCCCAGGGCGAACTGTCGACGTCCGACGATCACGTGCCGGTCGACATCACCGAGCTGCTCGACCGCGCCGCCCACGACGCGATGCGCATCTACCCCGACCTGGACGTGTCACTGGTCCCCTCGCCGACGTGCATCATCGTCGGGTTGCCCGCCGGCCTGCGCCTGGCGGTGGACAACGCGATCGCCAACGCCGTCAAGCACGGCGGCGCCACCCGCGTCCAGCTCTCGGCGGTCAGCTCGCGCGCCGGGGTGGAGATCGCCATCGACGACAACGGCACCGGAGTGCCGGAGGACGAACGCTATGTGGTGTTCGAGCGGTTCTCTCGCGGGTCGACCGCCTCGCATTCGGGCTCGGGGCTGGGGCTGGCGCTGGTGGCCCAACAGGCCCACCTGCACCGCGGGACCGCCGCACTGGAAAGCAGCCCGCTGGGCGGCGCGCGGCTGGTGCTGCGGCTCCCGGGACCCAGCTAGCGCTTCCTCGCCAACCGAGTCGGCCCCCGAGCGGTCGGGCACACTGGAGCGATGGCCGACGGCAAGAAACCGACCGACAACCAAACCCTGGCACACATCCGCGAGCTGGTCGCCGAGGAGAAAGCCCTGCGGGCGCAGCTGCAACAGCGCGACATCTCCCAATCGGAGGAGCATGATCGCCTGCGGCGGCTCGAGGTCGAGCTCGACCAGTGTTGGGACCTGCTGCGGCAACGGCGGGCGCTGCGTGAAACCGGCGGCGACCCGCGCGCGGCCGAGGTGCGTCCGGCCGACGAGGTCGAGGGCTACCTGAGCTGAGCCCGCACCCGGGACACGTCGACGTCGTCGTCGTCGGTGGCGGTCACAACGGCCTGGTCGCGGCGGCCTATCTGGCTCGGGCCGGCCTGCGGGTGCGGTTGCTCGAGCGGCTGGGACACCTTGGCGGAGCCGCCGTCTCGGTGCAAGCCTTCGACGGCGTCGGGGTTCGGCTGTCGCGGTACTCCTACCTGGTCAGCTTGTTGCCGCCAAGCATCGTCGACGACCTGGGCGCCTCGGTGCGGCTGGCCCGGCGGCGGTATTCGTCGTACACGCCCGACCCCGGCACCGACGGCAACCGGGGGCTGCTGATCGGTGCGGGCGCTGACACGTTCGCCGCGATCGGCGCCGGCCCCGACGCGCAGGGGTTCGCCGCCTTCTACCGACGCTGCCGACTGGTGACCCAACCACTGTGGCCAACCCTGCTGGAACCGCTGCGCACCCGCGGGCAGGCCCGCCGGCATGTCGTGGAAAGCGGCGGGCGGCAAGCGGCGGCCGCGTGGCAGGCCCTGATCGACGAGCCGATCGGGGACGCCATCACCGCCGCCGTCAGCGACGACGTGGTCCGCGGCGTGATGGCGACCGACGCGCTGATCGGGACGTTCGCTCGCCTCGGCGACCCGTCGCTGATCCAGAATGTCTGCTTCCTCTATCACGTACTCGGGGGCGGGACCGGGGACTGGGACGTTCCCGTTGGCGGAATGGGCGCGCTGACGGAGGGCCTGGCGGCGGCCGCCATCCGCCATGGTGCCGAAATCACCACCAGTGCAGACGTTTACGCGGTCGAACCGGATGGCGTGGTGCGTTACCGCACCGGCGACCAGGAGCGTCTGATCCGGGCCCGGTTCGTCCTGGCGGGTGTCACGCCGGCGGTGCTGGCCGGACTGCTCGGCGAACGGCCCGCACCGCCTGTCCAGGGCGCACAGGTCAAGGTGAACATGGTGCTGCGGCGGCTACCGCGGTTGCGCGACAACGGCGTCACGCCCGAACAGGCCTTCGCCGGGACGTTCCACGTCAACGAGGCGTGGACGCAACTGGATACGGCGTATGCGCGGGCGGCCGCGGGCGAGGTGCCGAATCCCCTGCCATGCGAGGCGTACTGCCATTCGTTGACCGATCCCAGCATTCTGCCGGCCGGGCTGCGCGACTCGGGTGCGCACACGATGACCGTGTTCGGCCTGCACACCCCGCACTCGCTGTTCGACGGCACCTACTCCGGCGCCCTGCGCGATCGGCTGGCCGACTCGGTACTGGCATCGCTGGATTCCGTTCTGGCCGAACCGATTCAGGGCGTCTTGCTGAGTGACGCCCACGGCCGGCCGTGCATCGAGACGACCACCACCCTGGACCTGCACCGCACGTTGGGGATGACGGCCGGCAACATCTTCCACGGCGGCTTGTCATGGCCCTTCGCCGACGACGACGACCCGCTGGACACCCCGGCGCGGCGATGGGGCGTCGCGACGGCGCACGAGCGGGTCATGCTGTGCGGCTCGGGCGCCCGGCGCGGCGGCGCGGTGTCGGGGATCGGCGGGCACAACGCCGCCATGGCGGTGCTGGCCTCGCTGTGACTCGACTCCGCCGTAGCTAGCGCGCGTCGATCGTCGTGTAGTCGCGTTCGGTGTAGCCGGTGTAGATCTGGCGCGGACGGCCGATCTTGCTGTCACCCTCGTCGTGCATCTCGCGCCAGTGCGCGATCCAGCCGGGCAGCCGGCCCAGCGCGAACAGCACGGTGAACATCCGGACCGGGAAGCCGAGGGCCCGGTAGATCAGCCCGGTGTAGAAGTCGACGTTCGGGTACAACTTGCGCTCGATGAAGTAGTCGTCGGTCAGCGCCGCCTCTTCCAGTTCCTTGGCGATGTCGAGCAGCGGATCGCCGCCGAGCTTGGCCAGGATCTTGTCGGCCTGTTCCTTGACGATGCGGGCGCGGGGGTCGTAGTTCTTGTAGACGCGGTGGCCGAAGCCCATCAGCTTGACGCCCTCTTCGCGGTTCTTCACCTTGCGGACGAACTCGCTGACGTCGTCTCCACTTTCGCGGATCTGGTCGAGCATCTCGAGCACCGCCTGGTTGGCGCCCCCGTGCAGCGGTCCCCACAACGCGTTGATGCCACCGGAGATCGAGGTGAACAGGTTGGCCCGCGACGACCCGACCAGCCGGACCGTCGACGTCGAACAGTTCTGCTCGTGATCGGCGTGCAGGATGAGCAGCATGTCCAGCGCCCGCACCACCTCGGGGTCGGCCTGATAGGGCTCCGCGGGCAGCCCGAACGTCATGCGGAGGAAGTTCTCCACCAACGACATCGAGTTGTCCGGGTAGAGGAACGGCTGGCCGACCGACTTCTTGTACGCGTACGCGGCGATGGTGGGCAGCTTCGCGAGCAGCCGGATGGTCGACAGCTCGACCTGGTTGTTGTCCATCGGGTCGAGCGCGTCGGGGTAGTAGGCGCTCAGCGCGTTCACCACGCTGGACAGCACCGGCATGGGGTGTGCGTTGCGCGGGAAGCCGTCGAAAAAGCGCTTCAGGTCCTCGTGCAGCATGGTGTGCAGCTGGATCCGCTTGGTGAACTCCGCGAGCTGGTCGGAGTCCGGCAGCTCGCCGTAGATCAGCAGATAGCTCACCTCGATGAATGTCGACTTCTCGGCGAGCTGCTCGATCGGGTAGCCGCGGTAACGCAGAATCCCGGCGTCGCCGTCGATGTAGGTGATCGCGCTCTTGCAGGCGGCGGTGTTGACGAAGCCGTTGTCGAAGGTGGTGTGCCCCGTTTTGGACAACAGGGAACCGAGGGCGATCCCGTCAGCACCCTCGGTGGCGCGGACGATCTCGAGGTCGATCTCGCCCCCCGGGTACTTCAGAGTTGCGGTGTCGTCGGTGTCGGCCACGAGAACCCCTTTGCGCTCTGGCTGGTATGGCTGCCCTGACTAGGTGCTTATAGGTGAAGGTAGTCGTTGTCGCGTTCGCGCGCCTGCCCGGGGTCGGCTCTGCGGGACGGCCTGGGTAATCGATCGGGTGCGGCTCCCGCGTCGCGGCGATCCTCGGCCGGGCTAGGGCTGCAGCCGCTCGATCCGAGCGCCGGTGACCCGGATCCGGTTATGCAATCGGTTCTCCCGCCCCTGCCAGAATTCGACCGACTCCGGGGCGAGCAGGTAGCCGCCCCAGCCCGGCGGCACGGGCACCTGCTCGCGGTCGGCGAAGCGTGCGGTCACCTCCGCCAGCTGGTCGAGCAACGCCGCGCGTGACGCGATCGCACGCGACTGGTGCGACGCCCACGCGCCCAGCTGAGAGCCGCGCGGTCGCTTGGACCAGTAGTCCTGGGTGGCATCCGGGGTGACCTTGCTCACCGGGCCGCGGAGGTGGACCTGCCTGCCCAGCTGATACCAGGGAAAGGTCACCGACGCGTATGGCGTCGCCGCCAGGTCGGCCCCCTTGGCGGAGTCATAGTGGGTGAAAAATGTGATCCCGGACTCGTCCACGCTCTTGCACAGGACCGTCCGGCTTGTCGGCCGGCCGTCGGCGACGGTAGCCAGCACCATGGCGTTGGGCTCGGCGACGCCGGACCGTTCCGCGTCGCCGATCCAGTTGCGCAACAAGGCAACCCAACCGTCGTCGAGCCAATCGGTGTCGAGGTCGGGGCTGCCGTCCTTCTCCACCGATCCGTATTCCACGCGCATGCGCTGCAGGCGTTCGGGGTCTGGTCCTGCCATCGCGCCAACGCTACCGGGGCTTGCTACCGGCCGGTAGCGTCCGCCCGAAGGTGGGGTGCGAGAATTTTCGGTATGACTGTGGTCCCCGAGAACTTTGTCCCCGGCCTCGAAGGCGTCGTCGCCTTCACCACCGAGATCGCCGAACCGGATAAAGACGGCGGCGCGCTGCGTTACCGCGGCGTCGACATACAGGATCTGGTGAACCAGCAGGTCACCTTCGGCGACGTGTGGGGCCTGCTGGTCGACGGCAAGTTCGGCCACGGCCTGCCGCCCGCCGAGCCGTTCCCGCTGCCCATCCACACCGGCGACGTGCGCGTCGACGTGCAGGCGGGCCTGGCGATGCTGGCCCCGATCTGGGGGTACAAGCCCCTGCTCGACACCGATGACGCCACCGCACGCGACCAGCTGGCCCGGGCCTCGGTGATGGCGCTGTCCTACGTGGCGCAGTCCGCCCGCGGCATCTACCAGCCCGCCGTCCCGCAGCGCGTGATCGACGAATGCGCAACCGTCACAGCACGTTTCATGACCCGGTGGCAGGGCGAACCGGACCCGCGGCACGTCGAAGCCATCGACGCCTACTGGGTCTCGGCCGCCGAGCACGGCATGAACGCGTCGACGTTCACCGCGCGGGTGATCGCCTCGACCGGTGCCGACGTCGCCGCGGCGCTGTCCGGGGCGATCGGGGCGATGAGCGGGCCGCTGCACGGCGGGGCGCCGGCGCGGGTCCTGCCGATGATCGAAGAGGTCGAGCGCACCGGCGACGCCCGTGGCCTGGTCAAGAAGATCCTGGACAGCGGCGACAAGCTGATGGGCTTCGGGCACCGGGTCTACCGCGCCGAGGACCCGCGGGCGCGAGTGCTCCGCGCGACCGCAGAGCGGCTGGGCGCGCCGCGCCACGAGGTCGCCGTCGCGCTGGAGCAGGCCGCGCTGGCCGAACTGCGCGAGCGTCGCCCGGACCGGGCCATCGAGACCAACGTCGAGTTCTGGGCGGCGGTGATCCTGGACTTCGCGCAGGTGCCGGCCAACATGATGCCGGCGATGTTCACCTGCGGGCGGACCGCGGGCTGGTGTGCGCACATCCTCGAGCAGAAGCGGCTGGGCAAGCTGGTGCGCCCGTCGGCCATCTACGTGGGACCGGCCCCGCGCAGCCCGGAGTCCGTCGAAGGTTGGGACCGCAGCCTCACCCACGCCTGAGGCGGGCCCGGTTGTCGGTGCCCCGCGATTGAATGAGATCGCCGCGATGAGTTTGTGTCGCGGGCGAGGTCATAACTCGCGAGCCCGCCCGCCCCGGGCGGGTCTGGGAGACCGACAGCAAGGAGAACCACGATGGCGATCAACTTCGAACCGGCCCTGTCCCCGCACCTGGTGGTGGATGACGCGGCTGCTGCGATCGACTTCTACGTCAAGGCATTCGGCGCCGAGGAGATCGGGCGGGTGCCTCGCCCCGACGGAAAGCTGGTCCACGCCGCGCTGCGCATCAACGGCTTTATGGTCATGCTCAACGACGATTTCCCGGAGATGTGCGGCGGCAAGTCGATGACGCCCACGTCACTGGGCGGCACCCCGGTGACGATCCACCTGACCGTGACCGACGTCGACGCGAAGTTCCAGCGCGCGCTGGACGCGGGCGCCACCGTGGTGGCGCCGTTGGACGATCAGTTCTGGGGCGACCGCTACGGCGTGGTGGCCGACCCGTTCGGCCACCACTGGTCGATGGGACAGCCGGTCCGCGAGGTCGGTTATGACGAGCTCCAGGCCGCGATGGCGGGGCCGGGCGCGAGTTAGCCGAGCAGCCGGTCCAACAGCCCGCGTCGCGGCGCCGGCGCCGGCCCGGCGGCGGCAGCGGCGGCGAGCATGCCGGCGACGTCGGTGAACTTGCTGCGCGGGCGACCGTCGGCGCCGCCGCGGGTGACCTCGGCGGCGTCGATGGCCCGCCACCCGTGGGCATCGACGGCGTCGGGCTGCCGGACCCGCACCAGCTCGGCCAGCGCCTCGGGTTTCGCCACCGGGTCGCTCAGCCTGCCCGCGTTGAAATCCGCTACCAGGGCGTGCACGGTCTGCAGCGAACAGGATTTGTTGGTGCCGATGAACCCGCTCGGTCCCCGCTTGATCCAGCCCGCGACGTAGGCCCCCGGCACCGGCGCCCCCGAGCCGGGATCGACGACACGGCCGCCGTCGTTGGGGACGACGGCCACCGACTCGTCGAACGGCAGGTCGCGGATGGGCTTGCCGCGGTAGCCAATTGAGGTCAGGACCAGTCCCGCGCTGAGGTCACACAGGTCGTCGGTGCCGGTGACGGCGAACTGAACGCCCGTCGCGCGTTGTTCGCCCAGCACGCGATTCGGGGTGAGCTGATAGGCCAGCCGGATTCGCGGCCGCCCACCGTTGTGGGTTGGTGCCGAATCGGCACCGAGCGAGCTCAGGATCTCCAGCTTGCGCTTGCTCAAGCCGTCCGTGACGGCGGCGAGGTCGGCCGCCACCAGCTCGTGGTCGGCCGCGCTGAGCACGACGTCGGATGAGGTCGTGAGACCGATCAGCTCGGGCAGGGTGAACGCCGACTGGGCGGGGCCCCGGCGGGCGGCCACCACCACCTCGCGGACCGCGGATGCGCGAAGCGCCGCCAACGCGCGGTCGGAGATGTCGGTGCGGGCCAGGTCGTCCGGATCCGCGGTGAGCACGCGCGCCACGTCCAATGCGACGTTTCCGTTGCCGATGATCACCACCCGGTCATGGCCGAGATCGACTGGCAGCTCGGCAAAGTCGGGATGGCCGTTGATCCACGCGACGAGTTCGGTGGCGGTCCCGGTGCCCGGCAGGCCCATGCCCTCGATCTGCAGGCGGCGGTCGTCGGGAGCGCCGACGGCATACACCACGGCGTGGTGGTGGGCCAGCAGATCGGCGTGACTCAAGTGCCTGCCGACCTCGACGTTGAGGTAGAAGCGGAAGCGGCGATGACCGACGACCCGGTCGAACAGCCGGGTGACCCGCTTGGTGTTCTGGTGATCGGGCGCCACCCCGGCGCGCACCAGCCCGTACGGGGTGGGCAGCTTCTCAAAGACGTTGACCCGCACCCCATCCTGGGTGAGCAGCTCGTCGGCGGCATACATCGCCGCAGGCCCGGATCCCACGATGGCCACGGTCAGCGGCTGGCGTCGGGCGCGCACCTGGGCGGCCGGAATCACCGGCGCCAACTTCGACGTCGGCGGCAACTTCTCACCCGGCGGCCGCTCGGGATAGAACGACGCGTTGATCTCGACGAACGGCAACTGCTTGGTGTCCAGCCGGGTGTCCGGAGCGATCGCGCCCACGGGGCAGGCGCTCACACACGCGCCGCAGTCCACGCAGGCCACCGGATCGATGTAGAGCATCTCCGAGGTGGCGAAGCCGGGCTCGTCGGGCGTGGGATGAATGCAGTTCACCGGGCACGCGAAAACGCAGGACCCGTCGTTACAGCACGACTGGGTAATAACGTGCGGCATAGGCGATTACCCGCGCGGTCCTAGGCGGCCGGCGCCGCGGCCAGGTGCCGGCGCTGCGGCTCGCTGCGGTAGCGCGACGGCTTGCCGTCGATCTTGCAGAGCCGCCACATGAGCCGGGCGGAGCGCGTCTCCATCAAGCCGGTGTCGTGTGCCAGCATCCGGACGTCGGCGAACATGTCACTCAACCACTTTCGTGATTCCGGCGACCGGAAGAAGAGCTCCTTCTTGACCTCGCGCGGGATGTCGAACTCCTGCCAGAACGCCTTGGGCGGCACCACGATGGCCCGGCACAGGACCTTCATCGTCAACGGCAGGTACAGGGCCGTCCAGAACTTCTGCCGCTTGGTCAGCTGCGGCACCCGCCTGCGCAGGAACTCGTGGGCAAACGAAATGTGTCGCGCTTCCTCGGCCACGTGAATGGCCATCACCCGTTCCATGATCGGGTGCAGCGATTTCCCTTCGCGCAGAATGTTTTTCTGCGTGTGGTCGATCGGCTCCTCGCCGGCGAGCACCCCGATGAAGAACGCCACCGGCAGCGGACCGGCCACCAGCGGAACCAGCGGCGAGAGCCACTTGAGCGTCCGCGGCATACCCGGCACGTCCGCGCCGACGCGGTTCACCATCTCCTGGAACATCATGGTGTGGTTGCACTCCTCGACCGATTCGTGCAGGCAGTACCGGTATTCCGGGGAGCCGTTCGGCACCCAGAACGTGTAGTTCATCAGGCCGCGGATCAGGATCGACTCGAAGTGCAGCCCGACCTTGGCGACGTTGGCCTGGCGCCACATCCCAATCTTGATCTTGCGCTCTTCGGGCTGCGATAAATACCAGGGATGGCGCCCCAACGGGTCGGTGGCCGGCAGTACCCACCGCGGGTCGTTCTCCGTGACGGCGAATTCCGGTGCGTCCCAGTCGATGTCGGTGTAGGGGTTGAAGTTTCTCCGCACCGACCCCTCGGACAGTGTGGCAAGCGTGTTGACGTACTCAGTGTCGTCGCGCACCTCCATATTGCGGCGCCAACGCCGAACCATGCGTGTCCTGGCCATATCCAAGCCTCCCCAACGAGGTTTACATTTGGACGTGCTGTGTCCAGACAGTACCGCAGGTACCGGATATCTTCTAGACCCCGATCCGCCGCTGTGGGCTGACCAGTGGTCAGGCGCATGGTGTGCCCTGCCTCACAGCGGGCGAAACACCACGGGCGCGGCCAGGTGTTTTGCGCGGGTCACGGGCGTGCGCCGCCGGACCGCTGCGTCGCCGGTCACATCGGCTCACTACCCTGATGAGCATGGCTGACCAGCTCGAGGTTCCCGCTGACATCAAACCCCGCGACGGCCGCTTCGGATGCGGCCCTTCCAAGGTCCGGCCCGAACAGTTGCAGGCGCTGACGACCAGCGCGGCCCCGCTGTTCGGCACTTCGCACCGGCAAGCCCCGGTGAAGAATCTGGTGGGCCGGGTGCGGACGGGGCTGACCGAGCTGTTCTCCGTGCCGGACGGCTATGAGGTCATCCTGGGCAACGGCGGCGCGACGGCGTTCTGGGATGCCGCGGCGTTCGGGTTGATCGACAAGCGCTCACTGCACCTGTCCTTCGGCGAGTTCAGCGCCAAGTTCGCCTCGGCGGTCGCCAACAACCCGTTCGTCGGCGACCCGATCATCGTCAAGGCGGACGCCGGCAGCGCACCCGAACCGCAGAGCGATCCCTCGGTCGATGTGATCGCCTGGGCGCACAACGAGACGTCGACCGGGGTGGCGGTGCCCATTCGGCGTCCGGCCGACTCCGGCGACGCCCTGGTCGTCATCGACGCCACCTCCGGTGCGGGCGGCCTGCCGGTCGACATCGCCCAGACCGACGCCTATTACTTCTCGCCGCAGAAGAATTTCGCCAGTGACGGCGGCCTGTGGTTGGCCATCATGAGCCCCGCCGCACTCGCGCGGGTGGAGTCCATTGCCGCGTCGGGCCGCTGGGTTCCCGACTTCCTGTCGCTGCCCATCGCGGTGGACAACAGCCTGAAGAACCAGACGTACAACACCCCGGCGGTCGGCACCCTGGCTCTGATGGCCGAGCAGATCGACTGGATGCTCGGCAACGGCGGGCTGGACTGGGCCGTCAAGCGCACGGCCGACTCGTCGCAGCGGTTGTACTCCTGGGCGCAGGAGCGGCCGTACACCACTCCGTTCGTCACCGACCCCGCCTTGCGGTCCCAGGTGGTCGGCACCGTCGACTTCGTCGACGACGTAGACGCCGCTGCCGTCGCCAAGATCCTGCGGGCGAACGGCATCGTCGACGTCGAGCCGTACCGCAAACTCGGCCGCAACCAGCTGCGGGTCGGGATGTTCCCGGCGGTCGACCCCGATGACGTCAGCGCCTTGACGCAATGCGTCGACTGGGTCGTCGAGCGGCTGTAACCCCCACGCAATCCACGCGCAACCGCCCAGCGTGTCAGCACAGGTTGCGGGCGTCAGCTGCACTAGAGTGCGCAAAAGACGGGTCCGTCGACCTGCACGGAGCCTGCGAGGAGAAACCATGCGGGAACTCAAAATGGTTGGGGTCGATGCCGGCGGCAAACACATCATCTGCGAGGCCGGCGATCCCGCCGAGCCCTTCAAGCTCGCGGTCGACGATCAACTGAAGGCAGCCGTGCGCGGCGACATCGCGCCGCCGGAGCAACCGCAGCTCGACATTCAGGTCACCAACATGCTGAGCCCCAGAGAGATTCAGGCCAAGATCCGCGCCGGCGCGTCCGTCGAACAAGTCGCCGCGGCGTCGGGCTCCGACGTTTCGCGGGTCCGCCGATTCGCGCACCCGGTGCTGCTGGAACGCGCTCGGGCCGCTGAGTTGGCAACGGCCGCGCACCCGGTGCTCGCCGACGGCCCCGCGGTGCTCACCCTGCTGGAGACCGTGAGCGCCGCCCTGGTGACGCGCGGCCTGGAACCGGACCGGCTCAGCTGGGACGCCTGGCGCAACGAAGACAGCCGCTGGACCGTGCAGCTGGCCTGGAAGGCCGGCCGGTCGGACAACATCGCGCACTTCTGCTTCGCCCCCGGCGCCCACGGCGGCACAGTCACCGCCATCGACGACGCGGCCAAGGAGTTGGTCGACCCGAACTTCGACCGTCCGCTGCGCCCGCTCGCGCGGGTCGCCCACGTCGACTTCGAGGAGCCGGCGAAGCCCGCCGCCGCCGCCGCTCGGCAAGAGGAGCCCGCGCCCCAGGAGCCTCCGGTACATACTCGACGCGGTAAGCCCGTCATTCCGGCTTGGGAGGATGTGCTGCTCGGGGTTCGCTCTGGCGGGCAGCGCTAGGCGACCCGCCGCCCCCGTACCGGCTAACCCGCCACCGTCAGGGCGAGCAACGTCAGCCACGCTCCCGTGACACCGATCCCCGCGCCCAGCAGGAACCAGCGCAGCACCGGCTTGTGCCGCCAACCCCACAGCGTCGGCGCCAGCCCGCCGGCCGCGACGACGTTCAGCCCGACCGCAAGCAGCGGATGCACCCGGATGAGGCCCAGACTCAGCACCACGATGGCGGCGCCGGTCACGGCGGCGACGAAGCCGGCGACCGTCAAACCCGTTGCCCAGGGCGCGGAATCGTCGGTCACCCGCCGAGCCTAACCCGTTCGTAGAACGCCACGGCGGCCGCGGTGGCCACGTTGAGGGAGTCCGTCCCGCGCGACATCGGGATGCGCACGCGCACATCGCTTCTCCGCAGGGTCGCCGGCGTCAGGCCCGGCCCCTCGGCACCCACGATCACCGCGACGCGTTCGTCGCGCGCGGCCGCCATGGCCTCCGCCAGGGTGCGGGCGTCGCTGTGCGGTGTCATCGCCAGCAACCGAAATCCGTTCTCTTTCAACATCGTCAGTTCGGCGGGCCAGTCCATCGCTCGCGCGTACGGGACGAGCAAGGCGTGCCCCATGGACACCCGGACCGCGCGGCGGTAGAGCGGGTCGGCGCAGCCGCTGCCGAACACCACCGCGTCGACGCCCAGCCCGGCGGCGTTGCGGAAAATCGCGCCCAGGTTCTCGTGGTCGTTGACGCCCTCGAGCACCGCGACGGTCCGGGCGCGCGCGACCAGTTCGGCCACGCCGGGTTCCGGCACCCGGCGGGCGGCCGCCAGCACCCCACGATTGAGGTGGAAGCCCACCACCTGCGCCATGACGTCGGCGGAGGTGCGGTAGAACGGCACGGCATTGCCCGCCAGGTCATCGGCGAGCTCGGCGAGCCGGCGCTCGGTCCCCAGCAGCGCGTGCGGGGTGAACCTGGAGGCGAGCATGCGCTGGACGACCAGCACCCCCTCGGCGATCACCAGGCCTTTGCCGGACGGCAGATCGGGACGGCGATCGACGCTGTTCAGGTCGCGGAAGTCGTCGAGCCGCGGGTCGTCGGGGTCGTCGACATCCTGGACGTTGAGGCCATCGATTCCATCGCTCACGGGCTTTCGTCGACCAGGGCCAACATCAGGTCGGCCGCGTGGCGCAGGGTGTCACGCTGCTCGTCGTCCAGCGTCGCCAGCCGTTTGGCCAGCCACTCCTGACGGGCCCGTCGGGTCGCCTTGACCAGCTCGGCGCCGGACTGGGAAACCGAGACCAGCACCTGGCGGCCGTCGACGGGATGGGGGGCGCGGTCCACCAGGCCCATGTCAGCCAGCGACGCGATCACCCGGGTCATCGACGGCGGACGGACCCGCTCGCGGATAGCCAGCGCGCCGGGCGTCATCGGGCCCTCGTTGGCCAGCATCGCCAGCGCCGACAGCTGCGACAACGACACCGGCGACGACGGGTTTCGGAACCGGAGTTGGCGGGCCAGCCGCATGACCGCCAGCGACAGGTCGCTCGCCAGCCGCGCATCGCTGTCAGGCATGGCGCGAGGTTACACGGAACCTCAGGAAATCGGGATACGAACCGGTGAACGACGGGCTTTGGTCCTCAAGACCACGCGGGCCGACGTCGCCGAACCGCTTGCGTGGCCGGGTAACCCGCGCTGCCCAGGCATTTCGGCGACCTTGTGCCCGGGCGGGTGGAAGGACGGCCCGCACCGGCGGGGGCTATGTTAATCGCGATGTCCGAGGAATCCGGCGAGAACCGCGAGGCGCCGCCCCTGCCACCCGCACTGCTCAACGCGTGGCCCTTCATCGGCCTCGGCGCGCTCGGCTGGCTGGTCGCGACGGCCGCCGCATTTCTTGTCCCGGCGCTGCAGAGTTGGCGTCCGCTGACGCTGGCCGGGCTCGGGGTGGGCGTGCTGGGCACGAGCATCTTCGTGTTACAGCTCGCGGGGGCGCGCCGTGGCGATCGCGGCGCGCAGACCGGACTCGACAACTATCTCGACCACGGCTAGTTCTCGCACCGATAACCCGGGAGGATCGATGGTAGCTCCGCTACTGCAAGCGCAAATCGATATTGACGCACCGGTTTCCACCGTTTGGGGGTTGGTCTCGGATCTTCGGCGGATGCCGCAGTGGAGCCCCCAGTGCCGTTGGATGAAGACCTTCGGCCCGCTGCGCCAGGGCATGCGCAGCCTCAACATCAATCGCCGCAACCGGATGTTCTGGCCCACCACGTGCACGGTCGTCGAGGTCATTCCCGAGACCAAGCTGGCGTTTCGCGTCGACACCAACCACACGATCTGGAGCTACGAGCTGCAACCCATCGACGGGGGCACCCGGGTGATCGAGAGCCGTCACGCGGAGAACGGCGTGACCGCGTTCTCGAACCTGTCGGTCAATGGACTGTTCGGTGGGACCACCAACTTCGAGCGCGAGTTGCTCGAGGGCATGAACGCCTCGTTGGCCAGGATCAAGGCCGCGGCCGAAAAGAGCTAATCCACCTCGGGCTGCACCGGCCCGCCCTCGGGGGCATCGGACTCCGTCGTGTCGGCGTGGGCCGCCGAGGTCTCGGGCGCGGATGCCGACAACTCCGGTTCGACCTCCGGACCGCTGTCCGGTTCGGTCTCGGGTATCTGCGATTCGGCTGACTCGGGAATCTCGGGCGTCTCGGAGGAATCGGGCGTCTCGGCGGGCTCGGCCGCCTCGGGCGGCGCCTCCACGACGTCGAGCACACCGTCGTCGTACGGCTCGTACATGGGCGAACCCGTCCCCGCCGGAGCCGGGGTGTCCGAATGCGCGCCGCAACCGTACTGCTTGTCGACCACCTGCCCGTCAGCCGACAGTTCGTTGCCGCAGACCCCGAACATCGCGCCGAGCGAGCCCGCCAGCGGCAGGAAGAATCCACAGTCGCGGCACACCCGCTTCGTGGAGCGGGCCATCGGCGAGTCGGGCCCGTGGTCGCCCGTGTGCCACCGCTCGGCCGCCTCGGCACGGCCCCAGCCGCTCATCACCCAGCGCCGTCCCAGCCCGATCTCGGCGGCGGTCTCGTCGACCTGGGGGTCGCCGCTGGCGGTGTAGCCGGGGACCAACCGCGGGTCGTCGGCCACCGGGGCCAGCAGGTCCCCGGGGCTCAGGTCTCCCGGGCGCACCCGCTGGTCCCAGGGCACCCACTGCGGGGCCAGCAACGCGGTCGGTCCGGGAATCAGCACCACTTCGCTCACGGTGGCGTGGTCGGCACCGGGGTGGGCGGCGACGACGACGGCCCACTGCCAGCCCTGATAGCCGTGCAGATGCGCAAGAAACCGGTG